>CANGIC010000103.1 GCA_947453795.1 Flavobacteriales bacterium | reverse complement strand
ACAAACGCTAAGGCGAATGGATCTTCGCGTTTGTGCATGGGCGCTGCATGGCGTGAAGTGCGCGACAACAAGGATTTCGATACTGTGGTGGAAATGGTCCAAGCCGTTAACGACCTCGATATGGAGGTATGCTGTACCTTGGGCATGCTAAATGAACATCAAGCACAACGACTGAAAAATGCGGGACTCTTTGCCTACAACCATAACTTGGACTCCTCGCGAGAGTTTTATGGAGATGTCATTTCAACACGGGAATATGACGATCGCCTCAATACCATTGAAAATGCGCGTAAAGCGGGGATTACCGTTTGTTCAGGGGGCATCATAGGAATGGGTGAGGCGATTGAAGATCGTGTGGGATTGTTGTGGTCATACATGCAAATGGAGAATCCACCAGAATCGATTCCGATCAATGCCTTGGTTGCTGTTGAAGGTACACCTTTGGAAGATCAAAAGCCCATCGAACAATGGGAGATGATTCGTATGGTGGCGACTACACGTGTTGCATTTCCAAAAGCGGTTGTTCGACTGTCTGCGGGTAGAACGAAGATGAGTATGGAAGCACAAGCACTTTGCTTTATGGCTGGTGCCGGGTCCATCTTTGCAGGGGATAAATTACTGACGACCCCAAATCCAGATTTTAACGAGGACAAGGAAATGTTTTCTATCCTTGGTCTAATCCCTAAAGAAGCATTTGCAGGGAGTGAGAAACCAGTTACATTGCCAGATCCATTGATAGAAGAGCGAAAAAAACGCGAATTGGAACGTGAAGTTGAATTGAAAAACGCACGAGAAGAAGCGCTGAAAAATGGCTTTGAGCCAAGAAAAATAACCGTTTCTTAAGGGCATCTTTTGATGGATAAAAAACTGATAGATAGATTAACCAAACGAGAAATTGAGGGGACTTTGCGTTCCCTTTCTTTTTATCCAGGAATGGTTGATTTTTTTTCGAATGATTATCTTGGCTATGCCTCATTTGCTACACCAACAGCGGAAGGAATTTATTCAGGAACAGGGTCACGATTGATTTCGGGAAATCCGCCCATTGCGGAAGAGTCTGAACGGATACTTGCTGCTCGATTTAATGCTGAGGCCGCACTGATCTTCAATTCAGGATACGATGCCAATCTTGGCTTTTTTAGTGCAGTCCCGCAAAGGGGTGACACGGTGGTCTATGATGCTCATGTACACGCCAGTATGCGCGACGGCATTCGCCTTTCTATGGCGCGTTCTTTTTCTTTCAAACACAATGATTTGGAAGATTTGCGCTTGAAGTTGAAACAAGCCACAGGAGCCATATATATTGCTATTGAAGGGATTTATTCCATGATGGGTGATCAAGCCCCATTGATCGATATTGTTGCGCTCGCCAATGAATTTGGAGCATATATTTATTTGGACGAAGCGCATTCAGCGGGTGTCTTGGGGAAAAATGGTGCTGGTTTGGCGGTTGAACTTGGGGTTGAAGTCCACATTTATGCCCGATTGGTGACCTTTGGGAAAGCATTTGGAGCGCACGGGGCATGTATTTTAACCGATGAAATTACACGGACCTATCTCATTAATTTTGCCCATTCGTTCATCTATACGACAGCACTGCCACCAGATCAATATAAACGGATATTAGAAATTGTTCAGGAACCTGGTCTTGAGCAACGCCGTTTAAACCTTCACAAGAATAGGCAATTGCTCCATGAGAAATTAGGGATTAAAAAGAATGAAAATTCTCCTATTCTGATGCTTTGCGCGGAAAATAGAAAGGAGCTAAGCAGCATTGCTTCAGCGTTGAAATTGGCCAAATTTGCGGTCAAACCTATTTTTCATCCTACCGTGCCCGTGGAATACGAAGGAATCCGGGTCAGTATGCATGCCTTTAATACAAAGGATGAAATTGAACGTTTTGCCAGTATGTTGAACGGTTTACGCCCGATTTAAGCGAGAGCGAAAGTCACTTAAATCGATGGGAATAAAACGGTCTTTTATACACCAATGGGTGACATATTCATGCAAGGCGTACTCAAGTTCCATAAATGAATTGCTGCCGTCTTTTTGAATGTATGTCAGCGCGCCTGCAGCAAAGATTTGTGACCGAACATACGCACTCTGTTGGGCACTGAAAAAGATAAATGTTGCGAATGGATTGTTGGCTTGGATAAGCGACATTACGTCAAGTCCTTTTAGTGTCCTCAAGTCGTAATCAAGAATGATCAATACCTGCTCGCTTCGTGCCAGTTCAATGCACTCGTTTTCATCTTCGATCAATTGACAATTGGTATATCCGAATTTGCGTAAAAAGCTGTGAATGAGTTTTCCCAAAAATGGGTCATCATCTAAGACAAGAATACGAAGTGCTGACTTTTCCATGGCAATTGTTTCCATGACAATATTAAAGTTTGTGCCAAGAATACAATTGACACAAAATCAACATCTTACATTTTTATCACTGGGTAAATATTTTCAAAATGGTAAGTTTATTCCCAAATTGGGATGCGGATTATGGGACGAAAGACTTCAGGAAGTTGCGAGTTATTAATTACGAATTACAAGTTTTTTCATGTTCCATGCTCCATGCTCCATGCTCCATGTTCCATGCTCGATCTTCCTCAAGTATCATAAAAAAAACATCCCCTTTAGTACATGAGTTCGAAGCAACTGTGATATGCACCCAATTTTTCACTGTATTCAATAAGTGAGGAGAAAAAGGAATCGGAGCAAAGAGTGGAGCTGTCTCCAATGACGATGAGGCGTTCTTTGGCACGTGTTAAAGCAACATTGATGCGCCTGTGATCGGATAGAAACCCAACTTGACCTTTTTCATTGGACCGCACGAGTGAAATGATAATCGTATGCATCTCCTGGCCTTGAAAACTGTCAATCGTGCTACAGCGAATTTCGGGGGGAAGCGTTTCTTTGGCCAAGGCAATTTGGCTGGAGTACGGCGAAATAAATGCGGCTTTGCTGCAATTGAGGACTAACTTTTCGATGAGTTGCACCACAAGGTTCATTTCTCCGGAATTGGCATATCCCGGACGTTCTTCATTAGTTTCCTCGTTAAATCCGGCACCAGCGGTGTCGTAGAAGAGCAAATGTTCACCGATGTCTGCCAATGAATCCGGTGTAAGTAATTTATTGTCATAGAATTGCTGTGAAGAAAACCCAGCAATCGCACTTCTCATTCGATATTGAATATTCAACAAGAAAACAGAGGGAACCGTTGCGCAAGCAATTTCTAGTATCGAGCGGTTGAATCCTTTTTTCTGTGCTTCTTCGGAAAGTACAGTAGGTGGCAATTGCAGGTGATCGCCCGCCAAAACGCGTCGTTCTGCCTTGGAAAGTACAGCCCAAGCAAGTGGTTCAAGGCATTGTCCCGCTTCGTCAATGAGTACGACATCCATGCTATTGTCGGGAACATAGGCGTCCCAAATGCCAACAGGTGTTCCTAAGATAACTTGTGCATGTTCAATGGCGGTGCGTTCTTCGTGTTCGCGACTTTTTCGAATGTAGGAACGAATCTCTCGTACTTCATTCATCAGTAGCTTTCGTTGATCGCGTTCGTCTTTGCCAAAGTGCCGTTTGTACTGATGGGCCATTTTTCGCAGTTCCTCGGCACGAATTTTCATTTTTTTCATTTCCTTGGCCTGATCACTGTCCTTCAGGATGCCTTCGATGGTATAAGGAAACAAAGATTCATCGATACGGGCATTGTTCCCGATGCGTACCATGCGTTTTACCTTGCCCAAAAGACTTTTGGCGAAATGATCCACGGCGGCATTTCCCGGTGCACAGACCAAAACGCGCTTTCCTTCTTCAACGAGTTGCTGCACCGCTTCAACCAGCGTTGTTGTTTTTCCCGTGCCTGGCGGACCATGAACAATTACTAGTTCTTTTTCTGCAAGAATTCCTTCGACTGCCGATTTTTGACTGGCGTTGAGACCCACATTGAACCACTTAGGATCTGTGGTTTTGTTTTTTAGTGGTGGATTCTCAGACGAGGTGCTATGAATGGTGGTGAATAATGCATTTAGACTGGGAGTCTGTCGCACTTTTTCCATGGAACGAAGCATGACTTCTGTGGTATGTGCATCAGGTGCCAAAAGCAAGGCCGCCCCATCGTCAATCCAATCGGGAAAATCATTGGTCAATAGACGAACATCACCAGAACGCCCATCAAATCCAAGTAGAATCGCTTTGATCGACTCTTCACCCGGAAAAAACACTTCGATTTGAGCACCATCCCTAAAGTTGCTGGAATCGTTGGGATAGGGCAAGAAAAAATTAAATTCTGGATAGTCTGCAAATCCGTAGGATCGACGTTTAATGCGCAACGGATGAAGCGCCAAGCCCGCATGACGCAATTCTTTTAAACTAGTGCTCCCTAAGGCATCGAACTGCTCTTTTTGTGCTTTCTCCTCTAAGTGAATGCAGGAAATGAGGTGGTCAATATATTCGTTCGTACTTTTCAACGGGTACTGTTTTAGTCAAAAAAAAGCCGGCTTTGGCCGGCTTTCAGATTCTTTTTATGTGGATTATACAGAAGCAATCTTATCTGACATGTATTCGCCAGCTTTCAATTTTCCAACAATCTTGGAGAAACATTCAATGGTATAATTAACATCGTCCAAAGTATGCACTGCAGTTGGAATTAAACGAAGAATAATCATTCCTTTCGGTACAACGGGGTACACCACCATGGAACAGAAAACATTGTAATTTTCACGCAAGTCAAAGATCAGATTCGTTGATTCTGGAATAGAACCGTTCATGTATACTGGTGTCACACAAGAATTTGTTGGTCCGATTTCAAATCCAGCGTCCTTCAATCCTGTTTGAAGTGCATTGGTAATTTCCCACAACTTATCTTTCAATTCGGGCTGTGTGCGCATCAATTCCAAGCGCTTCAATGCACCAACCACAAGTGGAAGAGGCAATGCTTTTGCAAAAATTTGTGAACGCATATTGTACCGTAGGTATTCAACCACTTGTTCGTCACTTGAAATAAATCCACCAATGAGTGCAAAGGATTTAGCAAAAGTACCAAAGTACACATCGATACCATCTTGGCACCCTTGTTCTTGTCCAGTACCTCCACCTTTTGCACCCAAAGTACCTATACCATGGGCATCGTCAACAAGTAGTCGGAAGCTGAATTTTTTCTTTAAAGCAACAATATCTTTAATGTTCCCTTGATCACCACGCATGCCGAAAACACCTTCAGTAATGACCAAAACACCACCACCTTGCTCGTCCGCAAGTTTTGTAGCGCGCTCCAATTGCTTTTCACAATCTTCAATATCATTGTGCTTGAACACATAGCGTTTCCCCATGTGGAGGCGAACTCCATCAAGGATACATGCATGTGATTCTGCGTCATAAACGATTACATCGCGACGGTCTACCAAACAATCGATGGCTGAAAGGATTGCCTGATAACCGAAATTACACAAGATCGTATCTTCCTTTTCAACGAACGCAGACAATTCTGCCTCCAATTGCTCGTGATAGTTCGTATTCCCACTCATCATACGTGCCCCCATTGGAGCTGCAAAACCAAATTGAGCAGCGGAATCAGCATCGGCCTTACGTACCTCGGGATGATTTGCCAATCCTAGGTAGTTATTTAAACTCCAATTTAAACGTGTCTTACCACGGAAAATCATGTGTGGGCCGATATCTCCTTCTAATTTTGGAAAGGTAAAATACCCGTGTGATTCTTTAGCGTGCATCCCAATTGGGCCGCGATTGTTTTTGATTTTTTCAAAGATGTCCTGAACCATATGTCGTTGTAATTGCTCGGAATACCGATAATTTGATGCAAAGGTATCCAAAATTGAGCAGGGTAGGGACAGTGACTTTTCAATTTATTAACACGCATTGTTCATTTTGCGTGGATTATAAATTTTTATCCAACAAGTAAATCATTGCAGCGATGGCGGCACAACCCAATTCAAGTTCGCGTTTGTTCACATTTTCAAACACATCGCTTGGTGCATGGTGAAAATCAAAGTAACGCTGAGAGTCTGGAACGAAACCAAATAGTGGAATGCCTTTAAAAGTTGTTTTTAACGGACCAATGTCCACACCGCCATATCCTGTATTAAACGCATGCAAGTCATAGGGGGTAAATAATGCTTGAAAACTGCGCATCAAGGTTACGTATTTTTCATCGCCATCACAGTCAAAACCTCGTGGTGAAAATCCGCCACGGTCGCTTTCCAAGGCAGCAATTTGGTGTTCTCCGCGGTCATGCGACCATTCAGCATAGGTTTTTCCACCCATATTACCATTTTCTTCATTCATGAAAAAGACAAGGCGCAGGGTATGTTTTGGCGTATATCCAAGTACCTTGAGTATGCGCAATGCCTCCAAACAATGAATGACTCCTGCTCCATCATCGTGCGCACCTTCCCCTGTATCCCAAGAATCGAGGTGCCCACCAAAGGTGATGATTTCATTGGGGTGTTTACCAGTCAGTTCTGCAATCACATTATAGGATAAGGCATCAGGAAAATTGCGACAATCCATCTCCATGACGAATCTACATTTTCCTTTTTTTAACTCGGAGGAGAGTAGTTCAGCATCAGAGGTGGACAAGGCGGCTGCTGGAATGCGTTGTATACTGTCTTCGTAATGCATTGATCCTGTGTGCGGATGGTCGTCAACGGGCATGGCCAAAGAGCGAATAACAACGGCAATAGCGCCCAATTTCGAGGATTCAACGGCTCCATTTCCCCGAATAGCATAACATCCGCCATAGGCCTTAAACGTGTTGATTTGCTGCTCATTCATCGGTTGATTCAGAAATACAATCTTGCCTTCAACCTTGGATCGCTTTGCTTTTTTCAGTTCATCCATGTGGCTAAACTCAACGATTTCTCCTTCCAAGGTCCCATTTGTACCTATCGAACCGCCCAAAGCCAAAATGTTGACCTTGATGACCTGTCCATTTGCAAGTTTAATCCAAGCGCTTTCTTTGTTCCCACGCTCCCAATGTGGGACTTTAATTTCTTGTAAATACACCTTATCGAATCCATACGAATCCATGCGCAACTTGCTCCATTGAATCGCCATTTCTGCTTCAGAGGAACCGGAAAGACGCGGTCCAATGTCTTTACATAGACTGCGCAAATCGTCATAAGCCCGACCATTGCTCAGTGCTTCATCGTAAATGTTTCGCAGGTAGATTGAGTCTGTTTGTTGCCCAAAACTAAAGGCCGATAAAAGTGTAATGAGGTGAAGGAAGTATCTCATTGTGCCTTTAATTTATTGGCCAAAAGATCAAGCCCGATGGTGAAATCTTTGCGAATGACTTTTCCCATCATCCTGCCGATAACGCGTGTAAACGGATTCGACCCTAGATTCGATTCAAGTGACCAAATCACGTGGGTTGCATTTTCTTTTTTTATGAGTTGAAAGGTAGCTTTTGCGGGTCTTCCTGGTCCGAAGCGCAATTCCATTTCTACCCGTTCATTCGCCTCAATATGCGTAATTTCCATCGAGCCGTTGCCTACTTGTCGATTTCCCTTCCAGCGGTAAATGGCACCGTAACTCATCTTTTCACCTTCAAATTCATTGCGAATGTTCGGATCTTTCAATGACCAAGGATTCCACGAAACGAAATTTTCAAAATCTGCGATTTGAACGAAGATTAAATCTGCATCCGCTGCAATATCCCTTTCGACATCAATACGAATTTGTTTGGGAGAAAAAAGACCAATTATGGCAAGTATTCCACCAAAGGTGAGCATGCCGAGAAAAAAGACGAAGAGGACTGACATAAATAGCTACGTGTTTACTTTAGCGAATATACGAGAAAATGAGAAATGACGAGGGTACTTCCTACATCGTTTGAATGATTATCTTTGCGTAAAAAAGTAGCAAATGTCATTAAAATGTGGGATCGTAGGACTTCCGAATGTAGGTAAATCCACGTTATTTAACTGTCTGTCGAATGCCAAAGCGCAATCGGCAAATTTTCCTTTCTGTACGATTGAACCAAACATTGGAACAATCTCAGTACCCGATACGCGCCTCGAAACCCTAGAGGGGATTGTGAAGCCAGAGCGAGTGGTACCTACAACCATGGAAATTGTGGATATCGCTGGACTCGTGAAAGGGGCATCGAAAGGGGAAGGATTGGGAAACCAGTTCCTGGCCAATATCCGTGAAACAGATGCGATTATCCATGTGTTGCGTTGCTTTGACGATGGAAACATTATCCATGTCGATGGCCGCGTTGACCCCGTTTCTGACAAAGAAATTATTGATATCGAACTTCAATTGAAGGATTTAGAGACCATTGAAAAACGCATCGCCTCCATTGCGCGTATGCTGAAATCAGGCGACAAGGAATTGGTGAAGGAAAACGATATTGCGACGCGAATCAAAGAAGCATTGGAGCAAGGGAAATCAGTCAGAACACTTGATTTTGATGAAAAAGAATTGGAAATTGCCAATAAATTCCAATTGATTACCACAAAACCGGTCATGTATTTGTGCAATGTGGATGAAGCGTCGGTAAAGACAGGGAATGCCTATGTGGACAAGGTGAAAGAAGCGGTAAAAGACGAAAATGCAGAGGTGTTGATCATCGGAGCAAAAATTGAGTCTGACATCATGGAACTTGAAACCTATGAGGAACGACAAATGTTCTTGGATGAGTTGAACCTGGAAGAACCTGGGGTCAATCGCTTGATTCGTTCGGCATACGACCTGCTAAAATTGCAAACTTACTTT
>CANGIC010000102.1 GCA_947453795.1 Flavobacteriales bacterium | reverse complement strand
GTGTTCGCATCGAACATTTCGGCACCAGGACGTAACTTCATTGTTACGCTACGTGGAAATTTTTAAGTTAGAATAAATGATCAGGAAGGGCTGTCTCAAATTGAGTCAGCCCTTTTTTATTGCTTCATCGTCACATACTTCCCATGGGCAGGATGCACGAAAAAGCGATAGGCAATTTCAGTTGTAGGTGTGAGCTCTGGTTCAAAAGTGTAAATATCCGTGTTGGCAGGTGGTTGCTGCAAATTGGCCTTGAGAACAATAATGTCTCTCGACTCCACCATAGTGCCTTTGTCGTATTCGAAAACATAGGCCTCGTAGGTGCTTTTCCCTAATCCATCGTAGTTTTTCCATTGGAAAATGCGACGCGGAACACGGTTGGTAATGGTGTAAAAATCCTTGTAACTCGCGCTGAGGACACGGTAATCGATCAAGATATCCTTGTAATCCTCAGAAGTGATGTTTTCAAATTGAACAACCAAGGGGGCATAAGGACTTGAAGGTAGTTTTATCGGCGCTGAAAGTTTATTCGTCGCTCCATCATAATAGAAGAAATAATTGTACGACCCCATGAAACCAATCTCAGCGCGCTTGGCCGTTTTGTCACTTTTCTTTGCCTCGTCCAAGGCAAACGCTAAACGATTAACTGCAATAACGCCATCTAGTTTTCCATCCCCGTCCAATTGCTCACGGTGAATGGTCAAGGTGTACTTTTCCTTTCGAGGAATGGACAACTGACCTTCAACATGTCGACGTACCTTGGTGTCAAAATCTTCTGTTGCTTGAAGATCGTCATTTACTGGCTTGTCATTTTGCGCAGACGGATTAGTACAAGCCGCAGCAAGGATTAGTGTCCCAAAAAGTATCATTCTTTTCATGCAACAAAGATAGATGCTTCAAAAGGAATGAGAAATATTATTTTTGATGTATGAAAGTGATGCAGGAGTTAAGCTGGAAAAAAGTACTCAGCGATGAGTTTGAGAAACCTTATTTTAAAGCGCTTATGCAGTTCGTTCACTCCGAATACGATAGAACTCCGGATGCGATCTTTCCAAGTCAAGAATTGATTTTTCGCGCTTTTGACCTATGCCCCTTATCTGATGTTCAAGTGGTTATTCTCGGACAGGACCCCTACCCAACAAAAGGACATGCGCATGGCTTGTGTTTTTCCGTGGAGGATCATGTTCGTCCATTTCCCAAGAGTTTGAACAATATTTTCAAGGAAATTGAAAGTGATTTAGGGCTACCTTTTCCCGAAAATGGCAGTTTAATGCGTTGGGCAAATCAAGGTGTTTTATTGCTGAATACAACTTTGACGGTGAGAGAAGGTCAAGCGGAGAGTCATGCGCGAAAAGGATGGGAACAGTTCACGGATGCCGTCATTACCAAGTTATCCCAAGAACGTGAAGGTGTGGTTTATATGCTATGGGGAAGTAAGGCACAGGAAAAGGCGAAAAAGCTGGATGAAAAAACCAATCTCATCCTACAAGCTCCGCATCCTTCGCCACTTTCTGCCTATCGCGGCTTCTTCGGTTGCACGCATTTTAGTCAAGCCAACAACTACTTCATTCAAAAGGGGAGAAAAGGGATTGAATGGTAAAGTCGAAAAATCTTTCAAGAATCTGTATCTTTGACCCACATGGAATTGAAGAATGACTTGATCCTCCGTGCAGCGCGAGGAGAGAATATTGAACGATACCCCGTATGGTTAATGCGTCAGGCAGGTAGAATCTTGCCGGAGTATCGTGCTGTAAGAGCTAAATTATCTGGATTTAAAGAGTTGGTGGAAACGCCTGAATTTGCCGCTGAAGTAACGATTCAGCCGGTGGACTTATTGGATGTGGATGCAGCGATTATTTTTTCAGACATTTTGGTGGTGCCCGAGGCAATGGGCTTGGAATACCAGATGTTGGAAAAGAGTGGTCCTTGGTTTGAAAAAACTATCCGCAGTCGTGAAGGTCTTGTGTATGCAGATGCGAACATTGATGTGCACGATCGCTTGGGCTATGTGCTCGATGCGATTAAGTTGACAAAGAAAGAACTCAAGGGCCGTGTTCCGCTGATCGGATTTGCGGGCGCACCATGGACGATTTTTTGTTACATGGTCGAAGGAAGAGGGTCAAAGACTTTCTCTGAATCACGGAAATTACTTTATACCGATCCTGAATTGGCACATGAGTTGCTAGGGCGCATCACACAAGTGACAATCAGCTATCTGAAAGCACAAATCGAAGCTGGAGCCGATATGGTTCAAGTGTTCGATTCGTGGGCCGGAATATTGGGAACCGAACAATACGCTGAATTTGGATTGAAATACATGGCAATGATCGCCGATGCGATAACAGAAGTTCCAATGACGATTTTTTCGAAAGGAGCCATTACCTCTGTTCCGGCTCTTGCGCAATTGAACTGCAACACCGTTGGATTGGACTGGAATATGGATGTTCCTGAAATCCGCAATTTCATCGGTGAAACACGCACGCTTCAAGGCAATTTAGACCCTTGTGCCTTGTACTCAACCCATTCGGAAGTAGAAAAGAGAACAATAAAAATGCTTGATTCGTTCACAAGTAAAAGACATATTGTAAATTTGGGGCACGGTGTTTATCCTGATATCGACCCCGAAAAGGTGAAAACATTCATTAAAACTGTGAAAGACTATGAAATGCGTTAACATCAAAACTGGAAAAATTGCTGCTCTTTTTGCTGCAGCGCTTGTATGCGGTCAAGTGACGGCTCAATCTGTGAATCTTGTTCCGAATGGAAGTTTCGAGGCAACAACGGGTAAAGTGAAAAAAGTAGGAGCTATCGATGAGGTAACGGGTTGGACATCACCCACCGGCGCGAAGGCGGATGTCTTTTTGCCGAATAAATTACCAGCGATAAATGTTCCAGAAAACATGTTCGGGAAAGAAGTCGCTAAAGAAGGTTCAAATTATGTGGGAATAGTTGCTTATTCGTACAATGATAAAGTGCCACGCTCTTATGCTATGGTGAAATTGGATGCACCTTTGAAAAAAGGAGTGCGCTACTGTGTAACGTTCAATGTGTCTTTGGCTGAAGCGTCTAAATATGCGTGCAATCAATTGGGTGCCAACTTTTCAAATAAGCCGTTTGCAACTGAAACGAAAACATCTATCATCGATGTTGCGCATGTTCAGCACCGTGACAATAAAATCATTAACGCTACCTACAACTGGGAAAAAATCTGCGGTGTGTACGAAGCGAAAGGTGGTGAGAAATACTTGACAATTGGGAACTTCATTAAAAATGAAAATGTAAAAACAGAAACCAATAAGAAACCAAAGGAAATGAAGGTGGAACAAGCACTTTCTGCGTATTATTTCTTGGATGATGTATCTGTTGTTATGATGGATGCATCGGCAGAGTGTTCTTGCGCAGGTGACGAGCCGAAAAATGAATATTCTACGACGGTGTTCCAAAAGTCAGTCATCGTAAATAGTAAAATGACACCAGCGCAAGTGGTCAATGCACAACAAACGTTTTTCGCTTTTGGTAAATCAAACTTTTCTCCAGAAGGAAAAGCGATGTTGGATTTGATCGCTGCGAAATTGACTGAAAATCCTGCGATGAAACTCGAAGTGATTGGACACAGCGATACGATGGAAGATTCCGTAGGGATTGAGAAAACCCAATACTCAGGAATGGCGGAGAAACGCGTAGATGCCGTCATTACTTACTTGAAAGGAAAAGGAATTGATCCGAATCGACTTATTTCTGTAGTAGAAAATAGTTCACAACCGAATGACGAAATTTCGGAGTCAGACGATCAAGATCTTCAAATGGCAAAGAATCGTCGAGTGACCTTTAGAGCGCTTTAATCGATTGAACGATAATTTTTTGAAAGTCCACTTCGGTGGACTTTTTTTGTTTACAGGAAATCTTGAAGTGCGGCATACACTTCATGGGTGGGCAATCCAACAACATTGTTATACGAGCCTTCAATGCGCTCGATTGCTGTATGCCCAATCCATTCTTGGATTCCATACGCTCCGGCCTTGTCGAAGGGTTGGAATTCACGGATGTAAAAATCAATTTCACCCGAAGATAATGCCTTGAAAAATACAGTCGTTACTACAGATAAAGAATGGCTCCTATGCATTGATGCCATGCAAACACCGGTGATGACTTTGTGTGAGCGACCAGATAGCAATTGAAGCATTTTCTTGGCCTCTAGAGCATCTACAGGTTTATTTAAAATGACTTCATCAACAACAACGGTAGTGTCTGCACAGATGAGTACGGTATCGTCTTCCAAATTTTCTAAAAGGGCTTCTAGTTTTTTTGTCGCCACAAACAACGCGACATCGTCACTTGGTAATTCCGATGGAAAGGATTCGTCGGTATCTTTTGTGCGCACCTCAAAGGAAAATCCTGCAGCACTGAGTAACTCTTTACGTCGAGGCGACGCTGATCCTAAAATGATTTTCATGAATACAGGTAGGCGATATAGAAAGTGGCAAGCACCCCGCAAAGCATTGAGATCTTAATTAAGGCATCGTAGAGCTTTAAACGCATTTTCTTTTGCACGAGAATCAACAGAATCACACTGACATTCAATAAGGCAGCAAGTGCAAAAGGAAGTGATGCTTTAAAAAATGAGGTATCATGAAATAAGGTGTCCAACTCAATCACCGAAATGCACCCGTAAAAAATGGGAAGCACAAGCAGCAATGCAATGACTACTTTAAGGGATTTGGACTCCCCAATAACCATAGGCAATGATTTTACATAGATCAATTGATCTCCTTCAATGTCCTGCGCATCTTTAACAATTTCACGCGCTAGGTTTTGAACGAAAGCAAATGCAGCAATAAGGTATATGACGGAATAATCAATATCTGCACCCCAAGAGAGAGGATCAAATTCTGAATGTGGGTATGGGGAATAATTGTTTACCCTGAAGAAAACGATAACCAAAAGAGGAACCAGCGCTGTCATTGTGGCAATCATGAGGTTTCCAAGGAGCACTTTGCGTTTAAACAACATACTGTAAAACCAAAGGGTATTGATGGAGATCAGGTGAATGAAAACAAACCACAGCGATTGGTATTTGATGCTGAGATAGATGGCAATTGAAAAAGCAATGCCATTTAACGCCCAATGCGTGACAATGGCCCAACGGCGCTTGATGTGTTTGGTAATGATAAGCTTTTCGGGTTTATTCACACGGTCTGCCTTGACATCAAAATAGTCATTGATGATATTTCCACCTGCGGCAATCATTACCGTGGAAAGCACGAGTAGAAAGAAATCCACCACATGCGTATTCACCATTTCATCGTAGTTGACGGCAATCAGAAAGGTATGCACACCGTACATCGTCAACACGATGATGAGCAGATTGATGATCCGAATTAACTTTAAAAAATGCATCATTTTATAACGCGATATTCTGTTCGTCTATTGGATTGATGCGCTGCCTCGCGCTCTTTTTCCGTTGCTAATTTACTGATTTCTGCATCACTAATCATTGGCTTACTTTCGCCATACCCTTTATGACTCAATCGATCGGCTGAAATCCCTTTGTTGATGAGGTAATCGTATACGGCTTTAGCACGATCAGCAGATAGTTTCATGTTTTCTTTTTCATCTCCACGTGTATCGGTATGTCCGGAGATTTCGATTTTCATGCTTGGATTTTTTGTCATGAAATCGAGGAGTTTGTCCAATTCAACAAAGGATTCCTGGCGTAAGGTTGCTTTTGTTAAATCAAAAAACACATTCGCTAGAATCACAGGAATATCGCTGGTTAAAGGCACCATCGGTACATCCATGTGAATGGCCTCAAGCCCTTCAGGATTGGTCATGTTGAAGTTCTTGGAAAAGAAGGAATATCCGGGATAACTCACATTCAGCGCGTATTCGCGATTCACGGGCAGCGATACCATGAATTCACCGCTAACCTTGTCCGCTTCGGAGTAAATCACTTCTTTACCAGTTTTTAAATCGATAAGTTGGAATTTTCCAGGTAGTGGTTTTTTCGTGGTGACATCGAACACCATTCCTTCAAAATAAAGTGTTTTAGTGGGTCTAAATTCTTCGGGTAGTTCAAATTGATAGATGTCCAAATCGCCAAAACCTCCTTCTCGGTCAGAAGCAAAAAAGGCGATTTCCCCATCTGCAGAGACCAATAATGAGTTTTCATCGAATCGGGTATTTATTGGATAACCTAAATTCTCTGGTGCTGACCATGTCCCCTTGTCCGTCATTCGACATACATACAAATCGGATCCGCCCATACCTGTGTGTCCGCGCGAAGCGAAATACAAGGTTTTACCGTCAGGGTGAATGAGTACGGATTCTTCTTCGAAAGGGGTATTGATGTAATTGGGCAGGCGTTCGGGTGTCGACCACTGGCCGTTATCAAGCAAGCGAGAAACAAAAATGTCCATGTCCTTTGGCTCACCCTTTCGGCTTACTCGGCGAATAAAATAGAGTGTTTTTCCATCGGCAGAGAGCGAGGGTTGACTTTCCCATGACCCTGAATTTACATTGCCAGGCAGGTTTGTTGGATCGGTCCATCGTTGACCAATTCTTTTGGTAATGAACAAGTCACAACTCCCTCTGCCAGTCCTGTTTTCGCCATAATCGCTATCCCCCGAAAGATCGGAACAAGCAACAAATACCAGTGAGCGACCATCTGGACCAATGGTAGGTGCGCCTTCATTCATGATTGTATTGATGTTGTTCGGCATTGGTTGAGCCGTTGTCCAAAGGCCGTTGTCATTCAAAAGTGAATAGTAAAAATCTTCTTGGGCTTTGTACACAGGAACGCGTTCGTCGGGAATTCGTCGCGTAAAGAGCAAGACTTTTCCATCCACTGTAATGGTGGGGTAATACTCTGGTGCACTCGTGTTTACACCAGGACCTAAGTTCATTGGGTTGAAACGCAAGGGATGTTTAATGGCTTCGATGGAAAACTCACAATTCTCGCGAATTCTTGCGCTTTCTCTCAATAAATCTGGATTCGCATTTCTGTTTTTTTCGAAGATATCAATGTTCTTTAAACAGGCGTTGTAATCACCTTCAAGAAACAACAAGTTGGCTAAGAAAAAGTAAGTGCTTCCTGAGCTGCTGTGGTTTGGATTGATATGAAGAGCGGATTCGTAATACTGAATCGCATGACCACGGTCTCCGAGGTATTCGCAGAATTCACCGGCAAAAACGTATGCTTCCCAGAAGTTTGGATCGCGTTCTATGGCTTTTTTCATTAGTGCTAAACCAGAGGCATAATCTGGACGTCCAGTGCGTTGGTCCAAAACTAAGTTTGGTGCCTTTTGACCTTCTTCAAAATACTTGATGGCTTTTTTATCCTTCGTGGAATACGCCATTTGGGCCGTGCTGCATGCCGTAGACAGTAGCATGAAAAGCAAAACGAATGTGTTGAAAATCTTCGACATAGATTAAGGGATATTCATGTATTTATGGGTCTGAAGGGAAATTTTCCATCTCGGATGTTCCTTTACAAAATCGATGGCCATTGGCAAAAAGCGTTCCTGTTTTGACCATTCCGGCTGGAGATAAAGTTCGCAGTCATTAGTGACACGCTCGGCATGTTCTTCTGCCCAACTAAAGTCAGAAGGATGTGCAATCACCACTTTTAATTCGTTGGCCAATAGATAGGCCTCATCAATCGGTGCTTTGAATTTTTTTGGTGAAAAACAATACCAATCGATTTGACCATGAAGGAGATAGGTCCCTGAAGTTTCAATGGCGATTTCGATTTGATGTTGCTTCAATTGAGCGGTAAGCGAGGAAATGTCATACATGGCTGGTTCACCTCCGGTGATGACAACAAATCCACAAGTTGAGGCAACTGCTTCTTTAACCAGTAGGTCAATCGGAACCAGCGGATGTTGTCCGGCCTCCCAGCTTTCTTTCACATCGCACCAAACGCAACCTACATTGCAGCCCGCAAGACGAATAAAGTAGGCCGCTCGGCCTGAGTGTTTTCCTTCACCTTGTATGGTGTAGAACTGCTCCATGACAGGAAGTTCGGTGCTGGGGTTGAAATTTCTTTCCGACATGCTACAAATGTAATCAAAGTGATGAAGTGAACATTCGTTGACGTGAGATCAGGGTGCGCTAAACCCGATTTTTCTTAAAGAGGGCAAGGATTGTTAAAATGTTATTAACCCTTCTTTAAGGTAGTGTGGAAAAATGATTGTTGGCTATTCCATAGTGTTTTCTATATTTGAACTCTAAAAACTGAACTATGACTAGAAAATTACTTACATTTTCACTGCTTTTTTTTGCGCTCAATGGCCTGTCTCAGACGCAAATAGGTAATTCGGGCATGGAGACATGGACCAATTTAGGGGCAAGTACAGAAGAACCTACGAACTGGAATAGTTTTATGTCTGGGCAAGGAGGTTTGGTTGGATTTGCATCGCAACAAGTGCAGCGCTCAGCGATTGTTCGTGCGGGCGCAACAGGCACTTATTCTGCGCGCGTTTGGGCGAAATCAACGCTTGGAATTGTGGCGAATGGTAACATGACGCTTGGACGAATCAACATGGGAAGTTCAACACCTTCCAGCGCAAGTAATTATAATCTCAGTTTGCAAGCAGACGCAAACTTCAGTGAGGCGATCACCGATCGTCCTGATTCCATCGTGTTCTGGGTGAGATATACACAAGCCGGTGGTGGTGTTCAAAATGCACGGATGCATGCCATTTTGCACGATAACTACGATTTAAGAGATCCAATTGATGCCAACTCTGTTCCTCACGTAGTGGCAGAAGCAACATTGAATTATCCCGCTACAGCGGGTGCTTGGGTGCGCAAGTCAGTGCCTTTTGTGTACAGCGGAGC
>CANGIC010000101.1 GCA_947453795.1 Flavobacteriales bacterium | reverse complement strand
GCGATGGGAACGATGGCTTGTTTTCCATGTAAATGCTTGAAGCGCTCGTCATTTGGATTGATGCAGATCGCAGAATCTCCCAAGATCGTCTCGGGTCGTGTGGTGGCAATCGTTAACCATTCATCGTCACTACCTGCAATTTTATAGCGCACATAGAACAATTTAGAATTGACTTCTTTGTGAATTACCTCTTCATCTGACAATGCCGTTAATGCTTCTGGATCCCAGTTCACCATGCGCACCCCGCGGTAGATTTTTCCTTTTTTGTGCAAATCAATAAACACATCGAGCACAGATTCTGAATATTCAGGATCCATAGTAAAACTAGTCCGTTCCCAATCACAAGAAGCACCTAATTTTTTCAACTGCTCCAAAATGATTCCGCCATGTTTGTCCTTCCATTCGAAAGCATGTTTCAAAAACTCATCACGCGTTAAATCAGCCTTACGGATTCCTTCCATGCGCAGTTTTTGCACTACTTTGGCTTCCGTAGCAATCGAAGCGTGGTCCGTTCCGGGTACCCAACATGCGTTTTTACCCAACATGCGGGCACGACGCACCAACACGTCTTGAATCGTATTGTTCAACATATGTCCCATGTGAAGTACACCAGTAACATTTGGCGGTGGAATGACCACCGTATACGCCTCGCGGTTGTCGGGAACAGAGTGAAAATATCCCTTATTCATCCAGTGGGAATACCACTTTTCTTCTGCTTTTTGCGGCTCGTATGTCTTTGGAGTCTCCATGGGTGTTGAATTTGGGAGCAAAGATACAGATTCTAGAGGAAACTGAGCTTGTCTGCCCGACCGAGTATCCGTAAAATCGTGCGGCAAATCATCTGTTTTTCATTCATTTTCTTGAAATAGGCATGTATCTTTGTAAAAAAAAGATGCGGCACTCCACTATCCTATTCCTTCTTTCCCTCACTCTCCTTCTTGACGCATGCTACAAAGGAAAATATGTTGATTTGGTTGTACACAATGCGCGCATTCACACCATGACCGACGACACCAAAGTCTACGAAGCCATGGCCATTAAGGATGGAAAGATCATTGAAGTGGGTCCCGAGCGACAAATCTTGAACAAATATGCCGCAGAGGAAGAACTCGACGCTGGAGGAAAGGATATTTATCCCGGATTGACCGATGCACACGGGCACCTTTTGTCTTATGCAAAGCAGAAGCTAAGTGTTGATCTCGTGGGATGCAAGTCCTTTGATGAGTTGCTCGTTCGCACCGAAAAATACCAAGACCAGTACAAGCGAAAATTCGTTGTTGGCCGCGGCTGGGATCAATCACTTTGGGGAACCAATGAATTACCTAATAACGAAGCGCTCAACCTTTTGTATCCAAGAACCCCCGTTTGTCTCTACCGCATCGATGGACATGCACTTTTGGCCAATGATGCCGCATTGAAAATGGCAGGAATTACCCCCGAAACAGAGATTAGTGGTGGAATCATTTCTATTAAAGACGGAAAATGTACAGGTTTATTGGTCGACAATGCCATGGAGCCGATGAATACACTTATCCCTCCTTTTCCGCGTAAAGAAATCAAATCAGCCATCCTCGAAATTCAACAAGAATTGTTTCAATACGGGATAGTCGGTGTGCACGAAGCAGGTATTGAGTTCACAGACATTTCACTGTTCGAAGAACTTATCGATACAAAACAGCTCCAACTTGAAGTCTATGCCATGCTTTTTCCGAGCAAAGCCAATATGGACTTCGTAAGAAAGAAGGGAAAATACCGCCACAAAAACCTCATCATCCGAAGCTTTAAAGTCATGGGAGACGGCGCCTTGGGTTCAAGGGGTGCATTTTTGAAACAGCCCTATTCTGATCAACACAATCACTTCGGGGTACTCACCACACCTATTGCGGAGATGAAACGCATTGCCACTTTCTGCGAGGCGAATGACTATCAAATGAATACGCATGCCATTGGGGATTCAACAAACCGCATCTTATTGGACATCTATAAAACAATTTTTGAAATTAAACCTGATCATCGTTGGCGCATAGAACATGCTCAAGTTGTTGATCCTGTTGATTTTGTATTGTTTTCGAATTATGGTGTTTTTCCATCCGTTCAACCGACCCATGCGGTGAGCGATCAGCGTTGGGCAGAGCAGCGACTTGGGAAAAAGCGAATGGCAGGCGCTTATGCTTACAATACCTTGCTTCAGAAATATGGGATGTTGGCGATTGGTACCGATTTCCCTGTTGAATTGACCGATCCCTTTTTAACCATACAAGCTGCGGTAAAACGAAAAAATGGAGACAATTTTCCTGCTGGAGGATTTTACACCAACGAAGCCATCACCCTGGAAGAATGCATGAAAGGAATGACCATCTGGGCAGCATTTGCCTCCTTTCAAGAAAACCGCACAGGTTCCTTAGAGAAAGGAAAAGAAGCCACATTTGTGATTTTTGAGCGCACCGTTCAGGCGGGTGATACCTACGAACCCAACTTTGCTAGTCAGGTGTTTATTCGCGGGGAAAAAGTGTACAGCACAGATTATTAAACGGTTATCCGAATAAAAACCAGTTTTAATTACTTTTAACGGCTAAATAATCAATAAAGATGAAGTTAGAACGATTTGTGGAGGCGCAAGAGAAATTTTATTACAATACGACGGATACAAGCTACGAACTCGCATTGCGAGAAATCCGAAATGGTCGAAAAGTATCTCATTGGATCTGGTTCATCTTTCCTCAACTAGAGGGATTTGGCGTCAGTTACAACTCCAATTATTATGGAATAAAAGATTTAGCTGAGGCGGAAGAATATTTAAACCATCACATTTTAGGGACGCGTTTAATCGAAATTTCAGAAGCCATTTTTGCTTTACAAGAAACCAATCCTGAAAAAATTGTCGGCTGGGATGATAAAAAACTATGTTCTTGCATGACCTTATTTTCGCAGGTCAAAGATTCACATCCTATTTTCATTCAAGTCCTTGACAAGTACTTTTTAGGTAAGATGGATCACAAAACGCTCGATAAGTTGAAGCCCTCTATTTAGAAAGAAGGACAAGAAACCAATTTGAATTGTTGAATTTTCGGCTTACACGTTAAGTTGATTCCCATAGAAATTTCATGAGTTCCATGTGATGCCCCATTGTTCAATTTTGAAACCGTCACATCGTAACTGTAGCCCAATTTAAAACGGCCGGTATTAATTCCCATGGTGATAATGAATGCATCTCTATTTCGGTACCATACCCCCATAGTGAAAGCGCTGTATTTGAAGTAGGTCCCTATGTTTAATTCTTGAAAACCATTTTGGTTTTGGTAAATGATGTTGGGCATGACGGACGTTTTACTGGAATACTTTGATCTTCCACCAATTTTAATTTCTGCTCCCATGTGCGCCGTTACACGCATGGGAAGATGAGACTCACCAACAATCATCGATTCATTGGGTGTATTGGCATGGTGCACAGCTCCGCCGACAAAGAAATTTTTATTGAACAACACAACCCCAGCGGAGGCATCGAAAAATCCTCGTGAACCACCTCTCGGCACATCTCCTGTTGAATAAATAAATCCATGGCGCGGATCGATCATATCTCCAAAGGTCAATTTATCCCAATCGAGTGATTTCTGGTACCATGCCGCACGTGCACCGAACTGCAATTTCCATTTGCGATTCAATTGAGCATGGTATGAATAAATCAAACCCAACATAGACGTTTTAATTGTTCCAGCCCCTTGCTGATCATTGGTGGCAAGAATGCCTATGCCTCCGGAAATATTGCTAAAATAGCTGTCCCAAGAAACGCTTGTTGTCACATAATTCGATGATAAATTGGGCCATTCGTTGCGGTAATTCGAAGCAAAACGAGAACATCCGTATGAACCCGCCAATGCTGGATTCAAATAAAGAGGGTTTGCATAAAATTGCGAGAACGATGGATCTTGTCCAAATGATGTGCTTGAAACCAAAAGTGCGGTAATGATGAGTAGTTTTTTCATAGCTTATAGGTTAAGGAGGCGTTGCCCCATGCGGCTTGGTTTAGTTAGGATGCGAATAGTAAGTTGGTGTGATAATGATTGTTTTCCGAGGACCTCTGAATGCGTCAAATCCGCATTATAGGCCAACATAAAATGCTTGAATTTGATACCCAAAGATACGGCTGGATCAAGCTGTGATGAAATTGCTC
Source organism: Flavobacteriales bacterium (assembly GCA_947453795.1). Lineage (GTDB taxonomy): Bacteria > Bacteroidota > Bacteroidia > Flavobacteriales_D > Crocinitomicaceae > M0103. The sequence continues at coordinate 4,792 of CANGIC010000101.1, read as the reverse complement.
CACCTACCGTAATCCAATGGTAGCGAAGATTTACACCCAACCATGCCTCTTTCAATGATTCATATTGCTGATAAACAAGGTATGGCGAAACGCCAAAGTTCTCGCGTCGTGTCTCGTAATCCGTTCCAATTGTCGCAATAAAATGCTGGCCCGAACGACGAATATCTGTCAGATTGCTTGAGTAAATATTATCGGCATGTTTCAATAAATTGTCTCCTTGAACACTGGCGTAGAACCAACGCGTGTTGACAGAAAGTCCGAGTCCTAAGTCGCGGTACCACAAGGAACGACCAATTGGCATTTGTCCTACAGCGTAAAACTGATGTGGATTTAAACGCTCCATTTCAACCATTGATCCCGATTGTATTTTTGTTGGATCGATATTCTTGTTCCCCATTGTGAAGCGGAAGGATGGTTCAACGATGACATTTCTGCTCACAGAGAATTTCGGTGAATAGGTGAATGACGAGTGAATGTTCTGAATTCCGCCATTGGCATACATTGAATGACTTACTTGAAATCCAATTCCTCCGCGCATTGCGTAAGAATAGCCATCTACAGAAATGCTATTCATGAATTGCTGATTTGATTGTCCGGCCCATTGCAATCGAGACATCGTTTGCACGCGTGTTGCCAACAAGGTTCCCACAGCACCAAAATTCACTTCAGTTGGTTGCATTCCTGGAAGGTGGTAGTGCGGATCTTTCAAGTTCTTTAACGCAACTGGATTGTCCAACATGCGACTCACCGCTCGTCCCGCTTGTCTCAATTTTGAAGAAAATGTTTCTCTGTAGACACTGTGCGCTTGGGTTGCTCTTAGCGTTGTTGTTGCTGTTGTTTTTACCTCTTGTTCAGTTAGTGCCTCGTTCATCGCCACCTCTTTAGTCTGTTTTTCGATAACCTGAGGTTGTACTTCAGAGGAAACATCTTCAGTATTCTTTTCCTTTGCTATTGGCGTATCCTCCTCTTGTTTGGAAATAAGCGCCACTGTCGATTGCTCAATGATGTGTAGTGTAGAACTCAGGCGAGTTGAATTTTCATTCGTCACATCGATAGGCGAATCGATTGTCTGTGCCAGTTCACTTGCAGACATTTCTAGATTCGATCGATCAGCTTGTCCAACACCAACTTGATTTTGAGAAACTTGAGGAATAAATTGCTGAATAGTCGGAATAACTGCTTCCGTCATTGTTTCGTTACCAAGTATATCGTTCGATGTCTGTTGGGTTTCAATTGTCTGAACGTCGACTTTATCTGTTGATTTCGTAGATTCCGTTTGTGCTGTAAAAACTGTAGTTGATTGTTGTTCTGATGATGGCCAATACATGACAGTTCCCAAGGCAATAATTCCGGCGATGGATGCCATTCCCATGGACATAAAAAGTCCAACTGGTCGGCGGCGGATCAATTTATCGGTAAGTGGATATGCCACATCAAAATCGTCCACTTTAGACAATTCCCACATGTCGCGGTCAACATCCAGTTCAGGGTGCTGAATCAGAAAAGTCTCCAATTGAGCCACTTGCTCCTCACTGAGGTTACCCTCCATGAGCTCAAAAAGCCAACGATCGATGTTTGAAAATGATGGGTTGCTCATACGAGTTGTGTCAAACCTTTTAACTGCTTTTTAATTTTATTCCTCGCTCTGAACAAATAGACCTTCACTTGAGAAGGCGAAAGTTGAAGAATATCCCCTATTTCATCGTAGGTATATCCTTCGAGATCCCGCAGCAGAATGATACTTTTCTGCACAGGAGGTAGAATACTTACAGCGCGATCAACTACTTGTGAGGATTCAAAAGAGCTACGTTCCGTTTTTGCTGTTTCAGGAATGAATTCGTCTCCCGGCAAAATCACACGTTGTTTTTTCATCACAAAATTGATCATTGCATTGTGCGCTGTTGTAAACATCCAGGCCTTCGCCTTCTCCGCTTCCACTTTCTTTCGGTTGATCCACAGTTTTTCAAAAACATCTTGTACGATATCTTGGGCATCTTCAGAATTCCGAAGAAACTTCAACGCGAAGCCGTAAAGTTTACCGCTGTGCGTGCTGACCGCAATATTGTATTCGTGTCTTTTCAAAACAGTGTTCCGAGGTAGCAGTTAAAACAATTTGACAACTCTTAAAGTTACATGGTGAACGATTTTTACATCGTTTTGGTCGTTAAAACTACAAACGGTTTATCAAACTGATCAATTGAACGAATATTTACGGGCTTTGGCTGAACAAATTCAAGTTCTGGTCGAACACTTTTTTAGCAAAAAAATAAATACATTTAACATTCTAAAACTTAAGCTTATGATTGAAGCAAATCGCTTATTCGATATTCCTTATTATCAGCAACGTACCTACCCCAATCAAGGGATGTTTGTGACGAAAAATGATGGCTCTTGGCATAAAATGTCGTGCGACGAATTCTTGAACGAAGTTATGATCGTTTCAAGGGGTTTAATTGCTTTAGGCGTAAGTAAAGGAGATAACGTGGCATTGGTATCGTCGAATCGCGTGGAGTGGAATATCATGGACATTGCGATTCAACAAGTGGGAGCCATTGTAGTTCCCTTGTATCCAAATATCTCAGAAAGTGATTACCGCTATATTTTGAACGATGCAGGAATTAAATTGTGTGTGGTCAGTACACTTGACCTTGCTACGAAGATTACGCATGTTCGAGGGGATGTGCCAACCTTGAGTCATTTGTACACTTTTGATTTAATAGAAGGATATGACCATTGGCATGCGATTCATGCGCATTGTCAAGAGATCACCGAGTCTGATGTTCGCGACCGCATGGACCAGGTTAAAAGCCACGATTTAGCGACAATTATCTATACTTCGGGAACAACTGGAAACCCAAAAGGTGTCATGCTTTCGCACCACAACATCCTCGCCAATGTATCGGGATGTAAGGAGCCCATTCCTGCGGACAACAACTCGAAAGTGCTCACCTTCTTGCCTGTTTGTCACATCTATGAGCGTATGTTGCATTACCTCTATATGTACCTTGGGTGTTCGATTCATTTCGCTGAATCCATGGACACTATCGGTGACAACATCCGCGAAGTTAAGCCAGATGTATTTTCTGCGGTACCGCGGCTGATTGAAAAAGTATTCGACCGCATTATGGCCAAAGGAGATGATCTAACCGGAATCAAACGCCGATTGTTTTTCTGGGCTGTTGGTTTAGCCGAAGAATATGATGTTGTCGGTAGAAGCTGGTGGTATAATCTAAGACTTTCAATAGCCCGAAAATTAATTTTTTCAAAGTGGCAAGAAGCGCTTGGTGGAAATGTTCGCGCAATTGCTTCAGGAAGCGCTGCACTGCAACCTCGTTTGGCACGCATCTTCCTTGCGGCTGACATTCCAATACTTGAAGGATATGGGTTGACTGAAACTTCACCTGTGGTCTCTGTAAATTCATTTTATGGTGGTATTCGCATCGGTACAGTTGGACCATTGATCGATGACGTGCAGGTGCGTATCGCTGAGGATGGAGAAATTTTAGTTAAAGGTCCAAATGTCATGATGGGATACTACAATTTACCCGAGGCGACTGCCGAGGCGATTGATACCGAAGGTTGGTTCCACACTGGTGACATTGGAATGTTTGTTGAAGATAAATTCTTGAAGATTACCGACCGCAAGAAAGAGATTTTCAAAACTTCAGGCGGAAAATATATCGTACCACAAGCGATGGAAAACAAATTCAAGGAATCGCGTTTTATCGAACAAATCATGGTGATTGGGGAAGGAGAAAAATTCCCTGCGGCATTCATTGTGCCTAGTTTTGCGTTCATTAAAGAATGGGGGCAACGCAAGGGGATTGATTTGGGAGATGGCAGCAATCATTCCATCGCTAAAGACAACCATGTCATTGGGCGAATCCAGGAAGAAATCGATGGATTCAACAAAGGATTCGGCAACTGGGAACAAATTAAAAAATTCGTATTGCTTGAAAAAGAATTTTCTATTGAAGCAGAAGAAATAACACCAACGTTGAAATTAAAACGCAAGAAAATTTTGGCAAGATACCAAAAGGAATATGCGTCAATTTTCGCTGAAAACTAAGATTTAATTAGGGTTTAGTCACCGTGAACTTCACTGTTACATAGTGAAATTCAGGGTAGTACACCCCTTCCTCGAATTTCAATTTCATGGCGTAATTACGCACTTTTATTCGGATTGGCGTAGATGTAATCGTCGAACCTTCCGTGATGTATTTCCCTGAAGTTACTTCACCATTCCTATTTACAGCCAGAGACATCACTACGGTCCCTGCGCAAATACTATCCGTTATAGTAAAGTTGGATTTTGAAATCAACTTACGACCATCATCCACGAGAGTTCCTCCCGTAATTTGAGCTGTAGAAGCATAGGCAACGCTTAAAAACAGAAAGAGAAAAAGTGCTTTCATGGTAGGGAAGTTTACAACGAAGGATACGCAGTAATGGTATAAATGTTACATCACAATGTTATTCACATACACGATTTAAAAATTAAAAAACGAGATGATTGTTAATTCCGAATGTAGAAATTGACCACAGAGCCACAGAGGGAACAAAGGGTTAGGGCGTACACTTTTATCCTCTGTGCCTCTGCGGTCAAAAAATAATAAATGCGTAGTTGAGCATCAAAAAATATGCAGACGATTGTCACCACTGAACCACAGAACCACTGAGATTAAGTTTTTCTATTCGTGCAAAAAAGGGCGTACACTTTTATCCTCTGTGCCTCTGCGGTCAAAAAACAATAAATGCGCAGTTGAGCATTAAAAAATAAGCAGACGATTGT
>CANGIC010000100.1 GCA_947453795.1 Flavobacteriales bacterium | reverse complement strand
TGCTGCTTCGGCATTCACAACCACACTGGTTAATCCGCAAATAGAGATGGTATCGTCAAGGATTACAGCAGGTGCTGGGAATTCCAACACTTGAACTTGGAAGCTGCAGCTTGTCACATTGCCACTGGCATCGGTCACTGTGTATTGTTGTGAGGTGAAACCAATTGGAAATGTATTTCCAGAAGTTAATCCGCTAAGGTCTGTTTGTGCTAAAGTTGCCACACAGTTGTCATTGAAACTTGGTGCAGTATAATTGACTAAAGGATCACAAGTCACTATATCGTTGGGACACGTAATCGTCGGTAGAACAATCTCATTGATGGTTACATTGAATGAACACTGGGCGATGTTTCCACCCGCATCCATCACTTCAAGTTGGATGTTACTCACCCCAGCTTGAACAACAGTTCCTTGTGCAGGTGTCTGGGTGATGCTGTAATTCTGGCAGTTGTCCAAGACTAAAGCCGTTGAACCATAAAAAGGCAAGGTGTAATTGCAATTCACGCCATTATTGAACGGCTGAGGACTAGGACAAGTAATCTGTGGTGCGACGTTATCCACTGGCGTAAGCATGGTGACACAAGATGTTGAATTTCCTTGTTGATCCATCAGTGTAATCAATGCTGCCGTGAGACCAATTTCTGTTGCACCAACCGGTGGATTTTGCGTAACCGTTAAATTGGATGTTGCGGTACAGTTGTCCGTACCAACAATGGCTGTAGCTAAATTCGGTACTAGGTAACCGCAGGAGTTGTCGATGACGACATCAACACTTGTCGGACATTGCGTGATTACGGGGTTGATGGTATCTATAATGGCTGCAGTAAATGTGCAGGTTCCGATATTTCCTGCCACATCCGTAGTACTCAAAGTAATTGTGGTATTTGCAGAAATCGCAGTTCCTTGAGGGGGTGTTTGTGTTAATGTGAGTTGTGTCGTTGCGGTGCAATTGTCCGAAGCTGTTGCCAATCCAATATAGTTGCCAATGACTCCGCTACACGCGGTATTTATGGACACATTTTGTCCTGACGGACACGTGATCACCGGAGCGGAGAGATCTGTAACCGTCAGCTGGTAAGCACAAGATGCCGTGAGTCCAACCGCATCTGTAATGGTGTACGTAATGGTATGCGCGCCCAAGGACAACGGGGTGCCTGGCGCTGGCGATTGAACAAGCACCAATGATGCGGCGGGGGTACAGTTGTCAGCAATCACAGCGGGGGTTCCGGCAGAAAGTACATGCGTGCAACCGACATTCGTATTTACTGTAGCATTGCTCGGACAAGTAATTGTTGGTGCCGTTTGGTCGCTGGGCGTAATGGTGAAGCTACATGTCCCATCGTTGCCAGCAGCATCAACGGCAGTTATGGTAACGATTTGTGCTGCACCAAATGGTGTTCCCGCTTGCGGAGATTGTGTGTACGTAACATTGTTTCCAAAAAAGCAGTTTTCGGTTGTTGTCACCAACGGGATGTAATTGTCTAAGGCACTGTTGCAACCAAAGGCATAAGCGACAGATTGATTCGGAGGACACACTAAACTTGGGGAAATGCTGTCTATCATCGGTTGGGTAAACGAACATGAAGTTGAATTCCCTGATGGATCTGTAATGCTGAGCGTTACCTGTTGATTGGCGGATGTCATTGTTCCACCAACGGGCGTTTGGGCAAAGGTCATGAGGGCAGATGATGTCGTGCAGTTATCGCTCCATGCTACAGATGTGGTATAATCGGGAATGGAACCTTGGCAGCTTGAGTTTAAGTAAACGCTGGTAGGTGTTGGACAGGTTATGGTTGGGATTTGGGCATCAAAACCAGTGATATAAAGATTGTCAATGGCGGCAGGAACACCTGTAACAGTGGTGTTGTTGTAGGTGAATCGAAATCCTAGTTTGAAGATTGTTCCAACAAGTGTGTTGGGTAAATTGGTGAACTGATAATTCCATCCATTGGATGAAGTCATCGCAGTTCCAACTGCAGTCCATGATGTTCCACCATTTGTGCTGTATACCAATTCAAGGTAGTCTTGACCAAGGGCACCATCAATTTTGTAATCGAATTGCACGTCGATTGTTGTTACGCAGATGGCGTTTATAGTGGTAGCTGCGATGACAGCGTTCGAACCTGTTGTGGAATTGTCGTAGGCATATTGTTCTGTTCCTGTTGCACCACATCCTGGAACTGATCCTCCTTTAGTGATATACAACGCGCTTGTGCCTGCAGTACTCGGACCATTACCGGCACAGGTGTTTCGAATCCAAGAATTCGGAGCAGGATTCCCTGAAAATGACCAATCGGCAATCGATGATTCAAAGGAATTGGAATACAAGGTTGCTTGACTAGAGACGGTCAAACAAACCATGGTCAGCAAGGACAGTAGGTAGTATTTACGCATGAGTAAACAGCATTTTTTGTAAAGAAAGGGTAAAGATAACTCAAGGAAAGGGTTTCTGTTCAGTGCGAAAGCGTAGCTTTTCAACAATCTATTTTTAGTCGAAAATACGGAATCAACATTCTCTTGACCAATAACTTTTTTTTATCGATGTTTTCGCAGCCATTTGTCCATGTACTTTCGAAAAAAAAAGAAGCAATGAAGACGATTGGAATTATCTGTGGTGGGTTTTCTTCGGAGTGGGAGATTTCCATGAAAAGTGCGCTTACAATTCAAGACAATTTTCCTAAAGAATACCGTGTATTTCGGATTTTACTCAATCATGACGGTTGGTTTGCGCTGAACAACGAGGAACGTGTTCCCTTGGATTTGAACACCATGACTTTTCAGTTGAACGGCGAGGTGAAGCTCGATGCGGCCATTGTTTTTATTCATGGAAACCCGGGGGAAAATGGAAAGGTACAGGCCTTTCTCGACATGATGAATATCCCATGCATCAATTCGGGGCCATTGGCCTCTGCACTTTCTTTTGACAAATGGTATTGCAATCAATTCTTGCATAATTTCGGGTTTAAGATTGCAAAATCTGAATTGTTGACGGATGTGAACCAGATGGATGCTGAGGCCTTGGTTCAGTCACTCGGATTACCGATGTTCATCAAACCGGCAGATTCAGGATCGAGTTACGGCATCTCCAAAGCCAAGTCCATTGAGGACATTCGGCCTTCGCTAGAAAAGGCCTTCGCCGAAGGACGAACGGTGGTTGTTGAATCATTTTTGAATGGGACTGAAGTCACTTGTGGGGTTTATCGTCGCGAAAACGGTGTGTATGCATTGCCGTTGACGGAGATTGCCTCTGAAAATGAATTCTTTGATTACGAGGCGAAATACCTCGGTAAGTCAAAGGAAATTACTCCTGCTCGTGTGAGTGATGAGGTACGTCAAGTCGTGCAAAGTCAAGCAAAAAGAATCTATGATTTGCTTCAACTGAAATCCGTCGCGCGGATTGATTTTATGGTCGTGAACAATGAACCACATGTCATAGAAGTGAATACCACACCAGGGTTTTCTGGGGCAAGTATCGTCCCACAAATGATTGCATGCGATGGAAATACCATCACTGAATTTTGGCGTGAAATTTTAGCGGTAGAATGGCCTCAATAAACAGCTAAGGCATTGAGGATTTGTTCAATTTTCGCGGTGGCCTGACTGCTGCTGCCATTGAAATTATTGATGGTGATCGCAAAAGCTATTTTTTTGCCCGACTTTGAATTGACATATCCAGCGTAGGATTTTATTCTACTCATTGTCCCGCTTTTAGCAACGATTCGTCCTTCTCCTGCTTGACCATTACACAAACCAGTTAAAGTCCCCGATTTCCCAGCCACGGGTAAGGTGCTTTGGTAAAGCGCGCTATTTTTTGAGCTGTTCATTGCCTTGAGTAAGGTACAGAAATGAACCGCACTAATGCCGTTAGATCGCGACAAACCACTTCCATCCTTCAAGAAAAGTCCTGTAAAAGATACTTTTGCACTCCAGTATTTTTCCAATTGCTTCAATCCTTCTTCGGTGCTTCCTTTGCCATTGAGTTTGTACCCCACTAGGCAAAGCAATCCTTCTGCAAACAGGTTAATGCTCTTCATGTTTGTGAGTGTGGCAATGTCCTTAACCCGTTGACCTTTGTGTGTGTAAGCAAGTGAAAAACCGGAGCCGTATTTTGCTGTTTGAAGCAGTTCATCACGGCGCACACCTTTGTATCCATTTGCGATTTTGACGCCCGCTTTTTCGAGTTCTGTCGCCAATTCATAGGCGAGTTGAATTTCGGGATCTGGAACACTTCCTTTCACCTCAAATGAGCTTCGTCCGGCGGGTAGGGAGCCCGTTGCGAAGCGGTCCATAGAGTAGGGTGCACCGTAAATGTAGGACTGGTCATCGTCGATGGCTGCTGATTTCACATAGTTGTGGAAGGTCATGCCTGGTACATTGGGAACCATCGAAACAATTTCAGTGGAGGTGCCGGCCGCTCCCGTTTTAAAAGTGAATCGGATAGCATTGTCGAATACGCAGATACCGGATGGTCCTGCCCCATAGTAATTCCCCATGTCGTTCCAGCTCCAACCGTCAGGAATACCCGCATAGCCAAATGCAGATCCATCGGCGATGATGCTTCCCGAAATGCTTTTTATCCCCAACTTTTTTAAGGTATCAACCCAGGTGCTTAAAAAATCGCGTTCGTGACCACTTTCATTAAAAAATCGACTCCCCAAAGTCATGTCACCACCTCCGCGAATCCAGATATTCCCGTCCAATTTTCCGTCTTTGGAAATAGCGCCTTCGATATAAATGCGCGTTTCTGGACGATAATCTGCCCCTAAAACTTCCAAAGCTGTGGCTGTCGAAAATAATTTAGCAGTGGACGCTGTGGGTATTGAGAGGTTGGCATTGTTCGCACCAATTTCATTTCCTGAGGCGAGGTCAATGGCACAAAAGGAGAATGTTGCGCCCACCATTTCTTGACTTTTAGCGACTTGATTAACGACAAGTTGAACCGCATTCTGACCAAAGCCATTCAGCGCATGAAAAGTCAGTAATAAAAGCAAGAATTTTTGTAAATTTGACCGCATCCTTTTTTGTGGCTAAATTCAACAATTGAGCGCAATATTTTGCTGAAATTGAATTTAATTTTCAACAGGTTATGAGGGATAAATGAAGAACAGCAAGAAATTAAAAGGCACACTTCTATGGAAGTAAAGGGCAAAATTAGGGTGTTGCGCATTATCAATCGCTTCAATATTGGTGGCCCAACGTACAATGCGGTGTTTCTATCAAGGTATTTATCCGATGATTTCGAAACTTTACTTGTGGGCGGATTGCCTGAGGAGGGGGAATCTGATTCATTGCACATCGCTGCGGAATATGGACTTGAGCCACTGCTGATTGATGAAATGAAGCGAGAACCATCCTTCAACAGTGACCGACAAGCGTTCAAGCGCATCCAAAAAATCATTGAAGAATTTCAGCCACACATCGTGCATACGCATGCGGCAAAAGCTGGTGCTCTGGGACGACGCGCAGCACAAAAAATGAAAGTGCCTGTAATCGTGCACACCTTTCATGGGCATGTTTTTCACTCGTATTTCGGAAAATTAAAAACGGCCATTTTCAAGCAGATTGAGCGCTCGTTAGCAAAGAAATCAACGGGTATTGTTGCGATTTCAAACATTCAAAAACAAGAACTTTCCGAAGTGCACCGGATTTGTCCGCCCCATAAAATTTCAGTCATCAATCTGGGTTTCGACTTGGAGAAGTTTCATACCGACTGCGAACAAAAACGCAAACTTACGCGGGAGCAGTTTGCTATCGCTGACGACGAAGTTGCCGTAGCGATTATTGGGAGACTTGCTCCAGTGAAGAACCACAGCATGTTTTTGGATGTGGTGGACAACATTTCAAAGAGAACTTCAAAAAAAGTAAGGTTTTTCATCGTTGGGGATGGTTCAGAAAGAGCTGCTATCGAATCAAGAATAGCAACAATGCAATTATCTGCCACTATTCGCGTTGAAATGACCTCGTGGATCAAAGACATTAGTGCATTTAACCCTGGAATGGACATTATATGTCTGACTTCACTGAATGAGGGTACTCCAGTGAGTTTAATCGAAGCCCAGGCCTCAGGTGTTGCTGTCGTTTCAACCGATGTGGGTGGCGTACGTGACATACTGTTGGAGGGTGAAACGGGGTTTGTTACACCGGTAAATGATCTTGAGTTGTTTACTGAAAAGATCCTTGAATTGGTGGAAAATGAAAAAAAACGCGAAAAAATGTCACAAAATGGATGGAACTTCGTAGAAGCCAAATTCAGTTATAAAACATTGGTTGCCAATATGGAAAATTATTATCGAGAACTCGTAAAGTCAGCGAAACTATGAAGCAACTTGGAATTTTTATCGCGCTTTGTCTCACTGCCTTGTATCTTGGTTCGTGTGACATCAATAGGAACCTGATGTTCAAAACTCCAAAAGGAGAGTTTGCCATAACCGACTCCATTCCAATGAGTCCTGCCACGGATTATCAAATTTCTGTGGACGATAAAATTTCTTTTGCCTTATCTACAAACGAAGGGACTAAGTTGATTGAATCAATGAGTGGGGTGACGGAGTACACGGACAGGGAAAAAGAAGGTAGAGAATATTTAGTGCTCAAATCAGGAATCGTTGAATTGCCTGTTATCGGTGAAGTATATGTTGCAGGTCTTACGATCAAGCAATGTGAAGATACGCTAGAGCATTTGTTTTCCGCACAATACCGTAACCCCTTCGTTCAGGTGAAAGTCACGAATCAGCGGGTTATTGTTTTTCCTGGTGGAGGAAGTGCAGCAAAAGTGATTCCCTTAGTCAATGCAAATACCACCATTATGGAGGCACTCGCTGAGGCAGGTGGGATTGCGGATCGGGGTAGAGCCGCAAACATTAAACTCATCCGTAAAGAGAATGGCGTGCGTAAGGTGTATCTGATTGACCTATCCACCATAGAGGGACTGAAATTTGTCGACATGGTCGTTCAAGCCAATGACTACATCTATGTCGAACCGAACCCGGATGTGGTTCGTGGAGTTGTTGCAGAAATTGCTCCGGTGCTCTCGACACTTTCAAGCGTGTTTATTATCATTACAGTGATCAGGAATTTGAAATAAGGTGAATAAAAAAAGTTTAATAATCAACAAGGATTACGATCCAATTATTCTTGGGACTGTTCTCAAACGCTATTGGTGGTGGCCAGTGGTATTTGTCGCCTTATTTTCCACGGCGGCATATTTCTTTTTGCGTTACACCAAACCGATGTATGAGTCATCCATGTTGATTCAATTGGACAACGAGGACAACGCTGCAGAAATCCTGGAAGTGAAGAATATCAACTCGAAACAGGAAGATATTTCTTCGGATGTCGAGCTCATTCGTTCTCAATTTATGTTTGAACGGGCAATTCAACGCATCAATTTCAATGTCAGTTTATTTTCAAAAGGAAGTGTACTGACAGAAGAAAAATACAACTCTGCCGAGTTAAATATATTGCCTTATGCCTTAAAGGATTCTTCGTTGATTGGCGCACAGATTTTTTTAGACTTTGATGGGAAATACATTTCTTTAAAATACACGCATGCAGGCAAAGAACACCGTGTAAAGGGATTGCTGAATGAACACATTCAAAATAAACATTTCGATCTAGTGGTCAAATCGGCAAATCCTGGAGATTTGAAAAAAGATTCGGACGACAATGAGCTCTATTTTGTGTTCAACAGTGTGGAGTCATTTGCTGCACGCTACTTGTCATCACTTCAGGTAGTGCCGATTGATCCAATCGCCAAGACCATTCAAATTACTTTTAGGGGAAACAATGCGCACTTGTGCCAAAACATTGCATTGGCTGTTGCTGAAGCGTACATCGAATACAACGATGAAGTGAAACAAAAAGGTTCTGAGAATATCTTACTTTTCATTGAGCAACAGTTGGATTCCTTGTCTGGTGAATTGAAAAATTCGAAAGACAGTCTGATGATTTTTCAGCGCACCAGCAACTTGCCCGATCCTGAAGAGGCGGGGGTATCCATTTCAGAGAATATTACAAAGCTTCAAGACCAAATGTTCGTCATCGATGATGAAATACGCTCGTTAAACCAAGTGGGAAAGAAGTTAAAAAATGATCCCAACCGTTTGGATGTGTATCGCTTACTTCCAGAAATGCTCGGTAAAAGTTACGAGAATTCGCTCTCAGTGCAAATCACTCAGTTGCATGAGTTGCTCGAGAAAAAAGAGGACTTACTCTTTCAAATCACTCCAGAAAGTGCGGAGGTGAAGTCCATAGAAGCAAGAATTCAATCCAAATTGGGAAATGTCCGTAAAAGCGTTGCGGTGATATTAGACCGACTGTTTGAACAAAGCAAAAGTGTAAAGGACCAAATCAATGGGTACAATGCAGAGTATTTTGATCTTCCAGAAAAGAAAATGGAGTTCAGTCGGCTTAAAAATGTACAAGAATTGAATGAGAAGTACTATTCTCTTTTGATGGAAAGCAAGGTGCTTTATGCCATCTCGGATGCTGGGTATTCATCAAACAACCGCATTCTATCTCGTCCTTTGGTCAATAATATTCCGGTTTCACCAAATCGGAAATTGATTTTCACAACTTTCATTATGTTTGGACTTGTGCTTGGTGTAGCGATTTTGTTCTTTCGCTATCTCACCTTCAACGAAATCAACATGTTGGATGATTTGAAAAAGATTCTTCCCGAACAAGCAACAATTCTTGGAGGTGTCCCTTTGACAAAAATGAAAATGGAGCACTCGCAAATTGTGGTCGGGGATTCTCCAAAGTCTATGTTGGCTGAATCCATGCGTAAGATCCGAACGAACTTGAGTTACATTCATCCAAATTACCAGACCATTGCGATTTCTTCCTCGATATCTGGTGAGGGAAAAACGTTTGTAGCACTTAATTTAGCTGGAATTAGTGCGCTCTCGGGGAAACGAACGATCGTGCTGGATCTCGATATGCGCAAACCGAAGATTCACTTGGGATTTGGGGTATCTAATGAGCGTGGAATGAGTGG
>CANGIC010000099.1 GCA_947453795.1 Flavobacteriales bacterium | reverse complement strand
TCATGACAACACAAATCCCTTCGCTTGCCTATATTCCCTATGCTTTTGGTGACCTGCATATTGAACGAATTTTCATTTAATTCTTTCGGATTCTTTACCTTTACATCATGTGTAAATTCGTTTTGCTTTCTTCCCTTGTATTTCTGACATGCAGCAACTTACTGTTTGGTCAGAACATTCAGCGTAAAAATGAATTGCTTTGGGAAATATCGGGAAATGGCTTAAAAACGAAAAGCTACTTATACGGAAGTTTGCACTCCAATGACAAGCGCTTATTTAGACTAGCTGATTCTGTATATGTGGCACTAAATGCTACCAAAGCAGTTGTCCTTGAGACAGATATTTTTTCGCTCTTTGATGAATGGGATACCCGCAAAGCTGAAATCCGCTTGCTCTATGACAACCAAGGGAAACCTTATACCGCAAACGATGAGGCAACAGAGACCCTTTATGGCAATGAAGATGGAATGCCACAGTTTTTGGATGCTTATTTTCTCCAATATTGCTACAACGCGAAAAAGAAATTCTTTCCACTCGAAACGGTGGAGGAACAGTTGAGTTTATTGACAGAAATTGGGTTGCCCGATGCCAAGGGAATGAATTTGCCGGTGCTGGATTATATGCAGGAGAAAGTAATCGAAATGTACCTTCTCGGGGATATTGAGGGCTTAAATAAAATGATGAATGTGAACCTTTCTGTTGAAGGGGATACCGAGTTGTATGACGAGTTGATTGTGCGCAGAAACGAACGAATGACCAAAGGTCTCGACTCCTTAATGCGATTAAATCCGTTGTTTTGTGCAGTAGGAGCAGGACATTTGGCCGGAGATCAAGGCATAATTAACCTCCTGCGGAAAAAGGGATACAAGTTGAGAAAGGTCATGGCCGTTTACTCTGAGGGAACAATCCCTGCGAAAGAGGAGGTGCGGTCATTTAAAAATTACAGTTACTTCAATGATCAAGTGGGACTTGTAGCGGTATTCCCCGGTAAGCCAAAGGAATTAAAAATCTACGATGGACATCCCTACCTTATTTATCGAGAACTGGGACAAGGGAATACATTTTCCATTGAAATTGTTCCGGTGGATGGGACGTTAACCTTGGAAGAACAAGCCGCCATTTACATTGCAAGTCCGGATGCTTCACCCTATTCACTTTCCATTCAAGACGATGGAACAGAATATTATGAAGGCATTTCAGACACCTATCCCGAAGGGCCACACTGGGTGCGACTTATTCAAAATGATGAGTATCTGCTGATTTTAAAAGCGTTTGGAGGCAATAAATTCATGAACTCAAACCGACCGAATCTCTTCTTCAGTCGGGTGTGGTTTGACCAATAATCGCAAATATTAAGTAATTTACGCGTTTAATGAGGCATTTCTGCTAGATTTGCTGAAAATAAACAGAGATGATAAAACGCGTTCCAGCTGCTCGATTAAAGGAGTGTATCCAACAGAGCAAAGTCATATTGGTTAAAGGTCCACGGCATTCCGGAAAATTCACCTTGGTCAATGAGGTATTGGATGAATTGTCAGTGAAGTGGCAGCAGTTTGATGCGCGCAAGAAATCGTTTATTCAGCAGGTAACGGATGCGAATGTGCCTCAATTGAACGACATCATGGGCGAGGTGTCTTACACGGTAATCCGTGAGGCACAATATGTTCGGAATCTTCAATTCATTATCGAAGCAGTTTTAGAGGGGTCTTTGAATACCACGCTTGTTCTATGTTGTTCCTTTGATCCTTTGATGGATCCAGAATTTTCGGAGGTCTTGCGTATGCAAGGACTAGAAATCCATGTGTATGCACCGTCATTTTACGAGATGGCCCAACACAACACACTTCCAGTCGAGGAAAAATCCTTGGAGACACGTTTAATTTATGGCGCATATCCACAAGTGACGGAAGATCAGGCAAACGCCGAGGAGCGATTGAAAGAACTGGTTTCAGAGGCGGTATTTACTCAGCTTGGGGTAACGGACCGCATCAATAAAGGGGACAAACTGACCAAGATGCTGCAGGTGGTGTCCTTCAACATAGGCGAACCTGTGTCGTACAATGAAATTGCTGAAAAATGTGGATTGGACAATGAAACAGTAGAACGCTACATTGACTTATTGGAAAAAGCATTCATTCTTGTCCGACTCCCCTCTTATTACAATGGTCATCGGTATGAATTGAAAAAAACGCACGTCTTGTACTTTTTGGACAATGGGATTCGCAATGCGCTGATCAATAATTTTAATCCGATTGATTTGCGCAACGATGTCGAACAGCTTTGGCGCAACTGGTTGATTGCAGAGCGACTGAAATGGAACGCCATGAACGGTGCATTTCCGGAGTATTATTTTTGGCGCACACATACCCGTCAGTCGATGGACTTTATAGAAGCGTCAAACACAAAAATTTCATCGTATAAAACCTCGTGGGAGAAAAAGAAAAAAGTGAAATTTCCAGCTTCTTTCCGTAATGCTTATGCAGAGATTTCAACCCATGTGCTCAATCGATCCACCTATTGGGGTTTTCTCACTAAAAAATAACCTTCATGAAGTTTACGGACAAACTAGCGCAGTACATCATTGATCAGCAGCTCGACCTCGATCACCTCACCATTATTTTACCTTCTGAACGGGCCAAAAAATACATTTCAGCATCGCTGTTTCGTGCTTTTGGAAAACCTGTCTTAGCCCCTGAAATGATGACCATTGATCGCTGGGTGAAAGGCCTTTCCGATAAAACAGTCATTGACCGAACGCGTGCCCTCATCCGCCTCTTTACTATTCAGTTGATTGATCCACCAGGGGACAAGGACCGGTCTTTCGATGAATTTATGTCGTGGGGAAATATTTTATTGTCCGACTTTGATGAAATTGACCGCTACTTGTTGGAAACAAAAACGGTGTTTACTAATCTTCAGGCCGTCCGCGAATTGGAGAATTGGGAAGTGGATAAATGGAGTTTTGAAGGACCAAATTTAACGGAAGGACAAAAGCGATTTCTTGAGTTTTGGGAAAAATTACCAAACTATTACATCGGCCTTAATGCGCAGCTCAACGCTGAAGGGGTCTGTTATGCCGGAAAGGCCTACCGCGAATTGGCGGAGCAGATTGACCGTGTGTTTAAACGGGATCCGAAGCGACACTTTATTTTTGCTGGATTCAATGCCTTGTCCACTGCAGAGATGTCGATCATGAAACAATTGCACAAACTTGGCCGCGCCCATATGCTTATCGATGCCGACGCCTATTACCTGAAGAATGATGCCCACGAAGCAGGCCGTTTTTTGCGCCGATTAATGAATGACCTCGATGTGAAGGATCTGCCATTTGTTGTAGACGAAATGTCATCGGCAACGAAAAAAATTGAAATCATCGAATGCCCACAAATTACAGGACAAGTAAAGGCAGCGGCGACAATTCTCAACGAGATTCCTGCGGAGGAAATGAGCGAGACCTTGGTCTTGTTGGCCGATGAAAGTTTAATTGCCCCTTTGGTGAAGAACCTTCCTAAACACATTGGAAAGGCGAACATTACCCTTGGATTGCCCCTCCGAAATTCTGCCTTGCGCACTTGGGTGGACCTGATTTTTTCGATCCAAGAAAATAAAGTGCGGTTCAAAACGAAGTCCATCTATTTTCAAGATTTACAGCGCTTTTGGAATCACCCTTTTACCGTTGCCATTCTCGATGAGCAGGAAAAGCAAACAATCATCGGACTTGAACTACAAATCATTGAGCGGAACACCATTTTCTTAAACCCTGACAAATTGATTACTGGCGCAACGTCGTCAGCTCTCTTGCCCCTGTTGACGACAAATTGGGACGGAGATTGGCTCAAGGGATTGAAGACAATTCGACAAATGAATCAATGCCTATTTAAAAACTTGGGCACCGAAGATGCATTTGAAAAAGCAGTCGTTGAGGCCTTCGATCAATCGCTACAGGACTTGGAAAACATTCTTTCAGAAGGAATTCCAGAAATGTCTATCAAAAGCTTTAGGCATCTGTTTCAGCAACATTGGAATACAAAAAGTATCGCTTATCATGGAAACCCACTGCAAGGACTTCAAATTATGGGTCTTTTGGAAACGCGATTATTGGATTTTAAAAATATCGTGATTCTTGGGATGAACGAGGGAAATATGCCGCCAACAAACCCCATTCAGACTTTGATTCCAATGGATTTAAGAAAGTACTTTGAATTGCCGGTACCAAGAGATAAGCAGGGCTTGTTTGCGCATCATTTCTACCGCTTGTTGCATTCGGCAGAAAACCTTTGGGTGACCTACACCAGTGCACAAGAGAGTGTTGGTTCGAATGAGGCAAGCCGTTATTTGCTTCAGCTTGAGCTAGAGTTGTCTCGACTGAATCCAAACATTTCCTTGGAACGAAAGTTTTACGCAGTGCCAAATACGGGTTCAACAACAGAGGTGAACTCAATCATCCCGAAAACACCAGAAATTCTTGTGCGTTTGGAGGAATTGTTCGAACGTTCTATTTCTGCTTCAGCACTGAACAAATACCTAAAATGCCCCCTCGATTATTACTACCGGTATGTGATGGATTTTGGGGAGGAATCGGTCGTTGAAGAAGAGGTGGAAACCAATACATTTGGAACCTTTATTCACAATGTCCTCGAAGAATTGTTTACGCCATTTGCCCGTCATGACAAGGAGGGAAATAAAGTTCATCCACAACCTTCAAATTTAACGACACAGGATATTGACGCCATGTTGAACGAATATGCGGCATTGATTCACAAAGAATTTTTAACGCATTTTGATCAAGATCCTTCGGCATTTGGCTCAGGAAAGAACTTGTTGTCCTATGAGATGGCCCTTGAACTGACAAAACGCATTTTGGAGAATGAGAAATCGTTCCTTGCGAAACAAAGCCAACCGGTGTTTATTGAATACTTGGAGTTGGAACTTACTGCCACCCTTGATCTTGATATTCAAGGCAAGACGATGCCTATTCACATGAAAGGTTATGTGGACCGTATCGATTCCGTTGGCGGAAAAGTGCGCATCATTGACTACAAATCAGGGAAAACAAACAAGAAGGATGTGACGATTAAATGTCCAGAACCAGACATGTCGAATTTAATTGCGGTAATGACGGCTGCCAAGCATAACCTTCAATTGGTGATGTACAGCTATCTCTTCCACGATCGCTTTGGAAGCTACCCCGATGAGGTGAGTATTTATTCGTTGGTGAACATTAAAGAGGGCTTATTTCCACTTCAAGGGGATCTGAGCATCGAAGAAAGTGCACTTTTGTTTCCGGAATTTGTCCGTCAGGTGGTGGATGAAATCTTCGATCCAGAAATACCGTTTGAACACACCCCAGGACAGTTCATCAGTTTCTGTAAATATTGCGATTAAAAAAAAACCTGAAAAGAATCTTTGACAATTGATCCTGTAAGATCGTCTTTAAAATTCTTTTCAGGTATACCTGCAAGGTAAAATAAAACCAATGTCTTGAGTAGGAAGACTCATGACTGCACAATAGACGCAAGTATTTTGTGTATGGTTGGCTAGTTTCGAAAAATTATTTCTTTTTCCCGCGAAGCAACTTAAAATAATCCTTGATTTCTTTGTTTGAACTGTACTTATCTGCCGTTTTTCCAAAGCCATCCTCTAAATTAATGTCTGCACCTTTCTTTACCAGCAAAAAGGCAATATCGCGTTGATTGTTCTTACACGCAATGTGCAACATGGTTTGTTCTTCAAAATTGATTACTTCATTAATGCCGAGTGCATAACGTTCAAGACAAATCTTCAATAACTCAACAGAACCGACAGCAGATGCAATATTCCCCAATTTCTTCAGGTCTTCAGGGACAAGAACCGTTTCGGGATATTTTGACAATAAGCGTAGAATTTCAGGCACATTTTGGCTAAGAATAAATCCTGGAAGTGCTTGCATCTCTTTAACGCGTTCCACTTCTCGTTGATTTAACTCCTCTGTAGTCAAAGCTCCTTTAGATCGCAGGTAGGCAATGATCCGTTCGTCCCCTTCCTCAATCGCACGCTCTAAGATGTTCTTTCGAAAGTTGTCCTTCGTCGTTAATGTCGCTTTACTTTCTACAAGGAATTGAACGAACTCCAAATTTCCTTTGTCAATTGCCTCCATAAGGACGGTCTCCCAATGACTGCAGCTGCTGTTCACATCTGCTTTATAACGGATTAGAAAAGCAGCAAGTTCAAGATCATTCATCTCAAGCGCGGTGCACAAATAGCTGGCTCCCCAATTGTCTTTGGCATGAATATCTCCTCCATTTTCAATCACAAACTTGATGATTTCCTTGTTCCGTGTGCTTGGTCGCTCTCCAAAAGTGGTTTTTCCGTCGGTGTTGAGCCCTTTAGTTTTTAAAAGCTGTAAGACATCCAAATCGCCATGTTCGACGGCACAAGAAGCCAGTGATTTTCCATTCCAGGCGTTGAGATCGGGTTTTAGTCCTTTGTCGATGAGCTCAACAATGAGTGGTTTGTTGGTGGAATAATAGGTGAGTAGGCAACTGATTAAATTCTCGCCAGAATTGTTGATAACCTGAAAATCTGCCCCCATCTCCATGAGTTTATGCACATGGTAGGTTCGTCCCGCCATGGCAGCTTTCATCATTGCCGTATTTCCATTTTTATCCTTGTGATTTAAATTTGGCGAAGTGCTGAGGAAAAGATCAAAGGCCTCGGTCATCTCGGATCGCTCTGCGTAAAAGAGTGCAGTCTCCCCACTAGCGTTTTGATAGTCAAGATTTTGATTCGCGGCAAGCAATTCAGCCAAGAGGGCCATATTCCCTGAACGGAACGAAAGCATCAAGGCATTTTCATTCGTTGCCGTGATTGAGTTTGGGGAAATACCTAACTGAATGCAGCTCTTGTACACTTCCAAACGTCCATTCAGCACTGCAAGAAGTAGGGCATTTTCCCCGCTTTGATTTTTTACCTGCAGATCAGCACCTTTCGTAAGGCAATATTTCAGCAGGTTAATGTTTCCTGCCTTTGCGGATTCAAGAAACAAATCATTGGTCTGTTTGCATTGATCAATCAGTTTTATGCCGAGATCATTGTATTCATAAACGGCGGCGCTGTAGAATGCATCAGTAACAGGAACTCCTCCCTTCACAAGTTCGATTACAATGGCCGCCGAATTTCCCGCTTCATTGAACCCATTGTAAGCGATTTCGATCGGAGAAACATAGGTCTTTCGGAAAAATCCAGTCCGTCTTTTTTGCTCGAAATCCGTAGGAAAACCATTGCTCACCAGAAGTTTTACCAAGTCAAGATTTTTCAACTCAACCGCTGGAATCATGGCCTCATCGTCAAAAAACTTATAAGTAAGCAATGTTTTTACCCAAGCGACATCTCCTGTGCTGACGGCCGAATAGAAGCCACCACGAGAGGTTGCTCCCTTTGACAATAAATACAAAGCAATGGGCCTGAAATCTTTTTCAACCGCGACATCTATGGGTTGATCTTCAAAGCGATCTAATCCATCCACCGGTGTTCCAGCTTCAACAAGACGTTTCACTTCGGACAGATTATTCGCCAATACAGCTGTCAACAAAGGTGACTTTGCTTCGTCGTCCGAGTATTGAGCGATTGCCCCTAGGGACCAAGCTAAACCAAAAAGTGCAGCAACAAAAAATCTCATAGGGCGAAAAGTACAAAAAAAAACACCCACAAAAAGCAGGTGTTTTCAAGTCATGTTAACGTATCTTAGTACAATTCCAACTTCAATGCGGAACGGTAATCTTTAATTTCTTCACGGTTAATTTTGTGTTCTGCATTTTTCAGCAGATTCAGCAAATACAACAAATTCTCTTTGTCGTCAATTTCAATAGGGTATTCATTTCCCTCATCGTCCTCATCGTATTGCGCCTGAACATCAAAAGCATTGTGTTCACCCAAGTACTCGTAGGTCAAACGAAGCACCTTTGTCACCAATGGATCTTGTTCCTTCAATGCGAATTCTCTCAATTCTTTCAAATCGTCAATCAATTTCCCCGCTTCTAATCCTTCTTTCTCAACCTTTGCGATGACCTCGTCAAGTTTCTTGTTTGCTGCTGCAATCTTCATAAGTATGCTGTTGTTTTCAAAAAGCGTCGTCGATTCGCTACGATGCACTCGTGTACAAAGTTAAACATCTTCCGAAATAATTTTGCATCGAACTTACGATCAGACGATTTTTTTGTTTTTGAGCCCCGAAGTCAAGGATAAATGAGTAGATTGTACCTGAAATTTTAATTTTGTAAAAAAGTACAATTTGATTGCAATCATCTTAAAGGCCATCGGCACAGGATTATTTTTAAGTTTCTTGATCGGGCCCGTTTTTTTCGTCCTGCTAGAAACGAGCATTAGAAGGGGGGTTCGCGCAGCCATTGCCCTCGACCTCGGGGTACTGGTAAGCGATTTGGCCTATGCTTTTATTGCGTTAATCTTGTTTTTGCAAGGGGGTATTGGTGAAGACAGTGACCTCAACAGTGAGCACAATAAAATAATTCTTAAAATCATTGGTGGGGTGATGTTTATCACCTACGGGGCCTACAGCTGGTTCAAAAAACCAAAGCAGTCGAAAACCGATGATGTGGGAAATGTGGTGCAGACAACGGGGGATTACTTGATGCT
Source organism: Flavobacteriales bacterium (assembly GCA_947453795.1). GTDB lineage: Bacteria > Bacteroidota > Bacteroidia > Flavobacteriales_D > Crocinitomicaceae > M0103. The sequence continues at coordinate 409 of CANGIC010000099.1, read as the reverse complement.
GGGTCTCAAAGGTTTTCTGCTCAATATCGCCAATCCAATGGTTATCTTCTATTGGTTTTGGGTGGTTTCCGTCGGTAGTGATAGCGCCCCGAATAAAACCTACCACAACGAGATCATTTACCTCTTCTTAGGCATTGTTTTTCTTACTTTCTTTTCGGTTGATCTTCTCAAGATTCTCGGCGCCAAGCGATTGAGACCTCTTGTAACCGATGCCGTACTTTCGGCGTTGAATAAGGTGATAAGTGGTGTATTCCTTTTTTTCGGCGTCGTCTCCCTCGTTAAAGCAATTGTTTCGATTGTTAAACCCGAAAGTGGAATGTAACCCAAGATTAGTACGTCAGTTATTCGAATTTGTTTGTCATACTTATGCGCAGTTTATTCACAATATTCATTTGCCTTCTTTCTCTAT
>CANGIC010000098.1 GCA_947453795.1 Flavobacteriales bacterium | reverse complement strand
CTCTCCTCAATTCAGCATTGATCCATCATGGGTAACATCATTTCGGAGGATCGGATTTTTTCATTGAACTCCAATGATGACTTCAACCGCTTAGCGTTGGATATCTACGCCTATCAAAAAACACATTGCAGCATTTATCGGGATTTTGTGCATATCCTTGACAGACCTGAACCTAAAGTCTATTCGGAAATTCCATTTCTGCCCATTTCATTTTTCAAATCACACGAGGTCATTACCGATGGAGATCTCCCTGAAGTGCAATTTTTAAGCAGTGGAACTACTGGAATGAAACGCTCCAAACATCTGGTGGCAAGCAAACAACTCTACGAACGTTCATTCATGACGACCTACAGGGAACAAATTGGAAATCCAGCCGAACAGGTCATCCTAGCGTTGCTTCCCAGTTATCTCGAACAGGGTGAATCGAGTTTGGTCTATATGGTTGATCGCCTTATTACGGAGTCAAAATCGACCAATTCTGGTTTTTTGCTGCAGTCCATTGACGAAATTGAAAAAAGGTATAAAATTGCGCGCAGCGAAGGAAAGAAAACCATCTTGTTTGGTGTGAGCTATGCCCTGCTCGATCTTGCGGAAAAAGGCATTGACCTTTCGGAAGCAGTCATCATCGAGACAGGTGGCATGAAAGGCCGAAGAAAAGAAATGACGAAGGAAGAACTGCATGTTACCCTGAAGGACGCATTAAATGTTGAAACTGTTCTTTCCGAATACGGCATGACAGAATTGTTGTCCCAAGCATATTGCGATGCCGACATGCACTTTAAAACTCCGCCTTGGATGAAGGTGCTCATTCGCGATGTCAACGACCCCTTTGGCTGGGCAAAAGAAGGAAAAACTGGTGGGATCAATGTCATCGACCTTGCCAATCTTTACAGCTGTAGTTTTATTTCAACGCAAGATTTGGGCAGGTCGAACGGCAATCAATTTCAGATTTTAGGTCGCTTCGATCAGTCAGACATTCGCGGGTGCAATCTCCTCGTTGAGTAAGCGATATTTCATTACTTTTACTTTTAAATTTAAGACGAATGACAGGTACTAGCATCGCATTATTGATCATCATCGGCCTAATGGCAGGTGTGCTCAGCGGCTTTGTCGGTATTGGTGGAGGTGTGGTGATTGTTCCAGCGCTCGTTTTTTTCTTAGGTTTTACGCAGCATCAAGCACAAGGAACGAGTCTCTTTGTATTGGCAATGCCCGTTGTTGCACTTGGCGTTTACAATTATTGGAAAACGGGCAATGTCCAATGGCAACATGGATTAATCATTGCGGCAAGTTTTCTCATCGGCGGTTACATCGGATCAAAGCTTTCATTAAAAACACCGCCAGGCATGGTAAAACTGATCTTCGGTGCATTGATGGCCTATGTCTCTGTGCGTTTAATTATTTCTGGCATTAATTCCATTGGACATGAATCCTGAACTGAATAAGCTGATCGAAATGCATGCGGATTCGCTTTTCGCAAAAGTGAAAGAGATTCGTGAGTACATGCACATGCATCCCGAATTGTCCTATGCGGAATACGGTACAATGGACTATGTTTCAACCATTCTTACTGAACATAACATACAACACGAGAAAGGCGTAGGAAAAACAGGGATTGTCGCAATTGTGAGAAACGAATCCCATTCGATGGAGGATTCTTGCCTTGGCTTGCGTGCTGATTTAGATGCACTTCCCATTCATGAAGAAAATGAAGTTCCTTATAAATCAACGGTAGATGGGGTAATGCATGCGTGTGGTCATGATGTGCATACGGCGATATTGCTCGGTGCAGCCATCATCATCAATACCTTAAAAGAGCATCTTCCTTCGCCGGTTAAATTTATTTTTCAGCCGGGTGAAGAAAAAAATCCAGGTGGGGCAACACTCATGATTGCAGATGGGGTATTGGAAAATCCTTCGGTGCGTGAAATGATTGCTTTGCATGTTTTTCCAGAAATGAATACAGGAAATGTAGGGTTCAAAGAAGGATTGTACATGGCCTCTTGTGATGAGATTCATTTGACGATAAACGGCAAAGGTGGCCATGGCGCGACACCTCACCAATGCATCGACCCGATTGTGATCGGATCATCCATTGTGATTGAACTGCAACAAATTGTCAGTCGAAAATGTGATCCGAAGATTCCTTGTGTATTGACATTCGGTCATTTTGAAGCATTGGGCGCCACGAATATTATTCCGTCGCATGCCAAATTGAAAGGAACTTTCCGGACCATGAATGAATCCTGGAGAAAGGAAGGGTTGGAATTGATCGAGTCACAAATTCGTTCTATTGCCGCATTGCACGGAGCAACTGTTGATTTGGAGATAAGCACTGGGTATCCTTATTTGGAAAATGATCCCGAGCTTACCCAACAGATGCGCAAGAAAGCCATCGCCGTGCTCGGAGCAGCGCATGTCGAAGAACTTCCTATTCGTCTCACTGCAGAAGACTTTTCATTTTACGGACAGCATGTTCCTGTGTGTTTTTTTCGACTAGGAGTTCGAAATGAATCGCGTGGAATCATCCATGGCGTGCATCATCCGCGCTTCGATATCGATGAGAATGCCTTATTGACTGGCGTACAACTGATGTGTCACGCCGCATTTTAATGAACATGAAAAATCTGCTTACCGTCCTTCTTCTCCTTATATTCATCAGCTCGTGTGACAAGCAAAAGCAGTCTGCGCGGAAATTGGCGGGAACATGGGAGTTGGCGAGCTATAAGGTAAAAAATGCGGAGGGGTTGAGCACCTATGCCACAGGCACGGGCATCATGCATTTTGATGAATGTACAAATAACACCATACAATCTACCTTTACCTTTAATGCCACACTTTCATTTCCTAACGTTCCACAGAGCAACATTAGTCAACAAGGCACCTACGAAATGATTGAAAAAGGCGACTACATGACTGTAAAACAATTGGATAACACAGGGACAGAAATTGGGGTCTATACCTATCGGATTTTAGTGCTCACAAAAACCGATTTGGAGCTTGAATATCCTGATAATCTTGGGAATTACGTGACCTTGATTTTTAGCCGTTAATTGGCCATTTCACTCATGAACTTGATGCGCATCAGTCGCAAATCCTCTTCTGAATAATCGCCATCAAACTCGTTGTAGGCCTCCGAAAGATCATCTGTTTCGGCTTCAATGAAGTACCCGTAGATTTCCTTTTGGTCCTCAACATCTATAATTTCATCGATGTAATAATTGATATTTACGCGAGTTCCAGATGAGACGATCGCTTCAATTTCCTCCAAAACCTCCGACATTGATTTGCCTTGAGCACGACCAATATCTTCCAGTGGCAATTTGCGGTCAATATTTTGAATCAGCTGAACCTTCAGCCCCGACTTGTTGACCAGCGATTTCACGACCATGTCCTGTGGACGTTCAATGTCATTTTCCTCCACATAATGCTGAATCATCTCCACAAATGGAAGTCCATAGCGCGCCGCTTTACCCGTTCCAACCCCTTGGATATTCGTCAATTCATCGATGGTAATTGGATATTGAAAACACATGTCTTTGAGCGATGGCTCCTGAAAAATGACAAATGGTGGAATGTTCTTCTGCTTCGAAATAGATTTGCGTAAATCGACCAACATGTCGTATAAGGTCTCGTCAAACACACCGCCTTTACCTCCATTGGTAATCAGCGATTCATCGTCGTCGGTATTCGAGAAGTCGTGTTCCTTCAGCAATATAAACGAATGTGGTTTGGCAAGATATGCCTTTCCCGCATCTGAAAGCTTGAGCGTACCGTATGTTTCGATGTCTTTGTAGATGAATCCACCCACAATAACTTGACGAATGACTGCATTCCAAAAATGTTCATCCTTATCCTTTCCGCAACCAAAATCCGGTAAGGTATCGTGGCGATATGATTTAATGTCTGCAGTAACATGACCGGAAAGGTATGCGCAGTAGTGTTTTGCCTTTTGGGTTTCCTGCAGATCTACCAAAGATTTTAGGAGCATAGTCACATAGTCTTGGCCTTCGCGACGTTCTTTCGGGTTTCGGCAATTGTCGCAGTAGGCATTGCATTCGTGTTCGTCAAAAAATTCACCGAAATAATGGAGAATAAATTTTCGTCTGCACACAGATGTTTCGGCATAAGAGACAATTTCACTGAGTAGTTGTTTTCCTATTTCCTGTTCAGCAATAGGTTTCCCTTGAAGAAATTTCTCCAGCTTTTCAATATCCTTGTAGCTATAGAAGGCCAAGCATTCACCTTCACCTCCATCGCGACCTGCGCGACCTGTTTCTTGGTAGTAACTTTCTAGGGATTTGGGAATGTCGTGGTGAATAACAAAACGCACATCTGGCTTATCGATTCCCATCCCGAAAGCGATTGTTGCCACAATAACCTGAGTTTCCTCCATCAAGAACATGTCTTGATGTTTGGCACGTGTCACCGCGTCTAGTCCGGCGTGGTAGGGCAAGGCATCAATGCCATTGACTTGAAGCAGTTCGGCAAATTCCTCTACCTTCTTGCGGCTCAAGCAATAGATAATTCCGCTTTTCCCCTCCTTCGATCGGATGTATCGGATGATTTGCTTTTCTACATCCCTTTTCGGGCGGATTTCGTAATATAAATTGTCGCGGTTAAAAGAAGATTTATACACCGTCGCATCCAGCATGTTTAGGTTCTTCTGAATGTCATACTGCACTTTGGGTGTGGCCGTAGCTGTAAGTGCGATGATGGGCACATTTGAAATCTTTTCAAAAATCTCGCGCAGTCGTCTGTATTCTGGACGGAAGTCATGTCCCCATTCTGAGATGCAGTGCGCTTCATCAATGGCAAAAAACGAAATATCGACAGACGTTAAAAAATCAATATTCTCCTGCTTGGTCAAGGATTCGGGAGCCACGTAGAGCAGCTTCGTTTTGCCCTCTTGAATGTCCTCCTTCACTTTTGCGATTTCCGCTTTTGACAGAGATGAGTTCAGAAAATGGGCGATGGATTCTTCATCACTTACATTTCGAATGGAATCCACTTGATTTTTCATCAAAGCAATCAGGGGTGACACAACGATGGCGGTACCATTTGACAGAAGTGCTGGTAATTGATAGCACATTGATTTCCCACCTCCTGTAGGCATAATGACAAAGGAATTATTGCCATCCAGTACATTTTGAATAATATCTGCTTGACTGCCTTTAAAGCTGTCAAACCCAAAATATTTTCGCAGTGCACTTCTAAGATCGTTCGCTACCATTCGCTGGAATTACCTATCTAATTTAAGAAAAGAACATCGAATTTACGCAATCAATCCCAATATTCCGCGAAAAGATGTCATCTTCTTACACAATCAAAGTGAATCGTGTTTTTTCGAGAAACATTTCTATAGAGATTCACTACTTTTGCACTGAATGAACAAAGAGAAAAACATGTCCTTCCTCGACCATTTGGAGGAACTGCGTTGGAGATTGGTGCGCATTGCCATTTCAATTTTGGTGATTGCAACTGTTTTGTTCATCTACCAGGAGTGGATCATACGGACTTTTTTCCTTGCCATGGTGAACCCGAATTTCATCTCGTTTCGAATGATGTGTGAATGGTTCAACGTCTGTATCCCTGAAATTCCTGTAAGCTTTCAAAGTACAACCATGTCTGGTCAGTTCAGTTATGCCTTAATGATGAGTATCATGGGTGGAATTGTTTTGTCTTTTCCATTCATTTTTTATCAGATTTGGTCTTTTGTAAAACCTGGCTTGAAACAAAATGAACGTTCACTGGCGAGTGGGATTGTCTACTATGTTTCGATTCTTTTTTTTCTTGGAATTCTCTTTGGCTACTTTGTGGTGGCACCACTAACCGTTCAGTTTTTTGGTTCGTATAAGATCACTAATCAAATTGAAAACCAGTTCACGATCAGTTCCTACATGAGTACAATCATTTCAACCGTGTTTTGGTCTGGGGTATTGTTCTTGTTGCCTGTTGTAACCTATATTTTCGCAAAACTTGGTGTTATAACCCCTGAATTTCTTCGGAAATACCGTAAACATTCCATCATTATTGTGCTAATCATTGCCGCAGCCATTACCCCTCCGGATTTAATTTCGCAGATTATCGTTTCCATACCGATCATGATCTTGTATGAAATTGGAATTTTGGCTGCCGTGCGCGTCGAAAAAAATCGCAAAAAGAAGGAAGTTTCCTAAGTAGGTAAACCCTAAATTTTTTATTTTCGACTCAATGAACTATCGACTGTTGCTCGTCTTACTTTTATTTCCTGTGCAAATCATTCTTGCACAACAGACTAAGGTACAGGGTATAGTTACCGATCAACTTACGGGTCAACCCATGTCCTTTGTCAAGGTGTTTTTTCTTGATTCAAAGATTGGCACCTTTACCGATAGTCTTGGGCATTATTCCATCGAAACCTATTATGCCACCGATTCCTTGCGTTTCGTATTTACGGGCTACCTAAGTGTAACTCGAAAGATAAAAAAAGATGTGGAGCAAGAACTTTCTGTGGTACTGCCTATCCTCACTGCAGACATCGAGGAGGTAGTTGCTCGGGCGCCCGATGAATTGCCGTCCACCCGACTGCATAAACGGGTGATTGCCAACAAACCTGTCAACAACAAAGAGAAACTCAGCGCCTATGAATATGAGTTGTACAACAAGATTCAATTTGATGCCAACAACATCGGGGAGAATTTCAGCAAGCGGGATATCGTTAACCGGCTCGATTTGGTCCTTGATTACCTAGACTCTACAGAAGCCGGCGACACTTATTTACCGATATTGCTTTCAGAGACGGTTTCTGACTTTTACTTTCGAAAAAATCCAAAAAGTCGGCGCGAGTATGTCCATGGAACCCGTGTAACAGGCATTGACAATTTACAAATCAATCAGTTGCTGGGTGATATGTATTTGGATTTTAACATCTACGACAACATCATCATCATGTTCAATCGTTCGTTTGTGAGTCCAGTTGCTGAGAATGCGCGGAATTTTTACAAGTTTTTCCTAGAAGATTCTGCTTTTATAGACCAGTATTGGTGCTATAAGCTTCGTTTTGTACCAAAGCGAGATGGGGATTTAACATTCCAAGGGGAGATGTGGATCCACGACACCACTTATGCAGTAAAGAACATCAAGGCGACGATATCCTTAGATGCCAATGTGAACTTTGTACAGGGGTTATTTTTTGAACAGGATTTCAATCAAGTCGAGAAAGAAGTGTGGATGCTCACCAATGAAAAACTAATTTTAGATTTAAAGCTTACGCGAAATACGGGGTTGTATGGGGTGTATGCCCGAAAAACATCGAGTAGGCGCAACTTTAAAATTAACGAAAAACATCCCGATCAATTTTACAATACAGACTATACCGTTGAACTTGCCGACAGTGCCAAGTTGAGGGATGAGGCATTTTGGGAAGCACATCGGCACACGGCCTTGAACACCCAAGAATCCGGAATTATTGAAATGATAGATTCCCTCAATGCGACCCCATTTTTTCGAAACCTCAAAAAATTGGCTTACTTCGCTTCAACGGGCTATTATCCATACAAGAAATTAGAATTTGGGAATGCCTTGGCGCTTGTCAGCGGGAATCCTGTGGAGAAAGTACGCACGGGACTTGCCCTACGCACCTCTAATGCCTTTTCGAGACGGCTCGAACTTGGCGGTCGCGTTGCTTATGGTTTTGGTGATCAACGGTTCAAGTACGGGGCAACAGTGCGCTACAACATCACCCCGAAAAAACGAGGCATGTTGGTGGCCTATTACAATTACGACCTCGAACAAATTGGTGCCTCACCCACCGCAGCGGCATTGGGTTCATCCTTCGGGACCATTTTCAGAACTGGACCCTACGACAAACTCACCTTCGTTCAAAAAGTCGGAATTAATCTTGAAAAGGACATCAAGAAAGATTTCGTCCTTTATGGTGGATTTGAGTGGAAAGAATTCACGCCAAAAGGCATTGCCAATTACATTCGCATCAACCAAACCACCAATTTACCGGAGACCATACAAAGCATACGCACCACCGAATTCACCGCGCGATTGAGGTGGGCGAAAAACGAAGAATTTATTGGGGGTTCATTTGACCGCGTCTCCATGGGATCTTGGTATCCCATTATTTCATTGCAGGCCATCATTGGTGTGAAGGGGCTCTTTGGCAGTGACTACAATTACCAGAAATTAGAATTTCAAATGGAACATGACCGGCCAATTGGTTTTCTTGGACGCATTCGCTATGGCATCAATGCAGGATATATTTTCGGTACAGCGGCCTATCCTTTCTTAAAAGTCCATGAAGGCAGTCAATCGTATTGGCTGCAGAGCAATGCGTTCAATAAATTAAATTTCTTCGAGTTTATCTCCGATCGCTATGTTGGTGGATTTATAGAAAACCATTGGGAGGGGTTGTTTTTTGACCGCATACCTTTGGTTAAAAAATTGAAATGGCGCTTGGTGACATCGAGTCGTTTTACCTATGGGGCCATTTCAGATCGCCACTCCGCTGAAATGTTATTGCCTTCTTTTACGAAGAAATTTGGATCGATTCCTTATGTTGAGGCGGCCATTGGCATCGAAAATATATTTCAGTTTTTCCGCGTCGATTTGGTTTATAGGGCGACACATCTCGATCCAGGTATGAGTCCTTTTGGTGTGCGTGCGCGGTGGTCATTTAATTTTTAACTTTGCCCCGTGAAGTTACATACAAGCAATATCTGTAAAACCTATAAAGGTCGAGATGTCGTGAAAGGCGTTTCGATCGAAGTGAACCAAGGAGAAATTGTTGGACTTCTAGGACCCAATGGTGCAGGAAAAACCACTTCTTTTTATATGATTGTGGGCTTAGTTAAACCCGATTCTGGATCCGTTTTCTTGGACGACACCGACATTACCCAATTTCCCATGTACCGGCGTTCACAACTTGGCATTGGCTATTTGCCGCAGGAAGTCTCTGTGTTTCGAAAGTTGAGTGTAGAAGACAACATCATGGCCATTTTGGAAATGACGGACATGACAAAGGTTCAGCGCAAAGAAAAGCTGGAAACTCTGCT
>CANGIC010000097.1 GCA_947453795.1 Flavobacteriales bacterium | reverse complement strand
GACTGGGGAGCGAAGATGACCCAACATCAGCTTTCGCGCTACATCGAACATTGCCTTTCCTTGGGTATTCGCACCTTCGACTGTGCGGCAATTTATGGGGGATATACCACCGAAGCTGAATTTGGTGCAGCCATGGCCGATGTAGGCGTCGAACGCAGCGGATTTCGCACCATTAGCAAGTGTGGTATCGAATATCCATGCGCGCAAAATCCAATCGATCTAAAACACTACGACTATACTTTCGACTCAATTCTTTCTTCCGTTGATCGTTCGCTTCAGCGTTTGCAAGTCGATTCGTTAGATATTTTATTGCTCCATAGACCAAGTCCATTGATGGATCCAGAAGTGGTAGCATCAGCCGTTGATGTACTAAAGAAAACCGGGAAAATCCAATCCTTTGGCGTTTCCAATTTTTCGACATCCACCTTATCACTTTTGGGGAAACATGTAGCGATTGACACCCATCAAATTCAATGTTCATTGACACACCTTGGTCCATTTACCGATGGAAACTTGGATTATCACATGCAAAATCGAATGGTTACCCAATGCTGGAATCCCTTGGGGACAATTTTCAGCGAGATTGGCGAACGCGAAGAACGAATCATTGCCACAGCTAAAGCGCTTACCCAAAAATATGGGGTGGGCCTAAACACACTTTGCATTGCTTGGCTCTTGAAGCATCCTGCACGTTTGTCCCCTGTGGTGGGTACTACAAACGAAGTGCACTTAAGTGAAATGGCGGATGCTGTACATCTCGAAATGGAACAAATCGATTGGTTTCGCTTGTATACGGCTTCAACAGGGGTGGATGTGCCCTGAAAGAGCGCTTTTTCTTTGAAAGTATTGCCGGGCTCAATCCAACGTTTCAAATAATTTTCTACTTTTGAAAAAAACTTAAGTCATGCCAGATAATTTCTTTGAAAGCTCAACTGCTGCGGTAGGAACGATATATGTATTGTTTGCGTTGGCAGTAATCGCGTCGATTCTGATCTGGGGTTAATTCCTGGAATCAACGATACCAAAGCTGTTCAACTTTGAACGGCTTTTTTTGTTGGCATCTTTTTTCTACATTTATCCAATATGCCATTCAACTCCATTTTTTCCTGGATCATAAAAAAACGGATCCATCAAATTGAGCTCTTTCGACAGTATCCTGTTGAGGTACAAACAGAGTTGCTGACAAAAATGATGGAATCGGCTGCATCTACTGAATTTGGAAATCAATACCGCTTCAAGGGCATTCAAAGTCATGCTGAATTTAAACAGGAGGTGCCCCTGCAAGAATATGAGCAGGTAAAACCCTTTGTGGACCGGCTGATGAATGGAGAGCAAAATTTGTTGTGGCCTGGCGAAACCAAATGGTTTGCAAAATCTTCAGGCACCACCACAGGCCGTAGTAAGTTTATTCCTGTAACACGCGATTCACTCATGGATTGCCATTACAAGGGCGGAAAGGACCTATTGGCGCTTTATTACCACAATTACCCGAACCGAAAATTATACAACGGCAAGCACCTGATCATTGGTGGCAGTGCACAAATCAACTACCTCAGTACGGACTCTTACTTTGGGGACCTATCGGCCATCATCGTGAAGAATTTACCCTGGTGGGCAGAGATTAGACGAACACCTTCACGGGAAATTGCATTGATGAGCGAATGGGAGGAGAAAATTGAACGCATGGCCCTAAGTACCATTGAACAAGATGTGTATATCCTTGCAGGTGTGCCCAGCTGGACGATGGTGCTGGCCAATAAAATATTGGAAATCACGGGAAAAGAAAACCTGAAAGAAGTCTGGCCGAACTTAGAGCTGTTTATGCACGGTGGTGTGAATTTCGATCCATACCGGGAGCAATTTCAACGCTTGATTCCAGACCCAACCATGAATTATGTAGAAACCTACAATGCTTCAGAGGGATTTTTCGGGATTCAAGATACGCAAGAACGTGAAATGTTGCTGATGCTGGATTACGGCATTTACTATGAGTTTATTCCAATGTGCAGCTTTAAGGGGCTTGATTCTACGGAAGTTTATGACATCGCCCAGGTGGAGATCGGTGTGAATTACGCACTCATTATTTCAACAAATGCAGGACTTTGGCGCTATATCACAGGCGATACCGTCGTTTTTACGAATGTAAACCCTTATCGATTTAAAATCACAGGCCGCACAAAAAGCTTTATCAATGCCTTTGGAGAGGAGGTCATCGTGGAAAATGCGGAACAAGCAATCGCACATGCAGCGAAAAAAACCGAAGCCGTCATTCGCGAATACACGGCTTGCCCCATTTATTTGTCGGGATTGGATCGCGGCGCACACGAATGGGCCATTGAATTTGTCATCCCGCCCAATGATTCAGATCGCTTCCAATTTCTATTGGATGAAAAACTCCGTGAGTTGAATTCCGATTACGATGCGAAACGACATAAAGACCTGGTGTTGCAAATGCCAGTCCTGCACTTTCTTCCTGAAGGAAGTTTCGATCAATGGCTCAAGTCAATCGGAAAGTTGGGTGGACAACACAAAGTGCCGCGCTTAAGTAATGACCGAAAAATTTTGGAGCATGTATTGGAATTGGCACGTCAAAAGGTAAGGGTATGAGTGGGAAATTGTTCATCTGCTTTCTAGTATTGCTGGCAGCTCCCATGCTGAGTGCACAAGATTCACTCGCTTGGCATTTTTGTGGTGAAATCCCAATCGGATCTGACGACAAATGGTCGGTTGATGTCTTGGAAAATGTATATGTTGTCTCTGATAAAAAGGTAACCAAGTACGACTCTACCATGAAGGTACGTTTTACGCAAAGCATTAAGTCACTTGGAAGAATCAGTGCGTGCGAACCGATGAATACCATGAAAGTTATTGCGTTTTCTGAGGAACAACAATCCATTTGTCTACTCGACAATACCCTCACCTTGAGCGAAGCATGTATCGATTTGTCGTTGTACGAGGTGTTTAATGCAACACAAATTGCAATTTCAGCACAGCCGGATAAACTTTGGGTATTTGATCAATTGAATTCAAGACTGCAACTGCTGAGTCTTGGTGCGGTAAAACAATCCCAAGAGGTAGGAAACATGCAGGGAATAACAGGAATCGGCGAAATAGTCAAAATGGAGGAAAACCAAAATGAGTTGTATATCTCTGATCGCTTGGGACAAATCTTTGTTTTCGATGTATATGGCACCCTAAAATGGTCCGTTAGTAATTCTGAAATGACGGATTTTACAGTACATGACGGTTATTTGATTCGAATTGCTGGAAATAAAATTGTTATTCACAAAGGAGAAGAAGAAAAGCTCAACCCACGCAATTTACCCACTGTTGGAATCAAAGAACTTCATATTTCCAGTGGATTTTATTATTTCCGAACCGCGGATAAAATTTTAAAATACTCGGTCTCTTGGAGGTGAAAGTTGAATCATTTGTCTTAATTTAGTCAGTTCAAAATTTAATCATCATGCACGTTGCAGTCGCTGGAAATATCGGATCGGGAAAAACTACATTAACACGCTTGTTGGCAAAGCATTACGGTTGGGATACACACTTTGAAGATGTGGAACATAACCCGTATTTAAATGATTTCTATGAAGACATGCAACGGTGGTCGTTCAACCTTCAAATTTATTATTTGAACAGTCGTTTCACTCAAATCCAAGAAATTAAGGAAACGGATAAAAATGTGATTCAGGACAGAACAATTTATGAAGATGCCTTCATCTTTGCGCCCAACCTTCATTCCATGGGGTTGATGACTACGCGTGACTTTGAAAACTACTTTTCTTTGTTCAACTTGATGGATTCTTTCGTTTCTTCACCAGATTTGTTGATTTATTTACGTGCTGGTGTACCGACCTTAGTCAATCAAATCCAACAACGCGGACGTCAATACGAGGAAAGCATTCGCCTCGATTATTTGAAGCGTTTGAATGAGCGCTATGAGGCATGGATTTCCACCTACGATAAGGGTAAGCTCCTAATTATCGATGTGGATAACAACCGCTTTCCTGAAAACCAAGAAGACTTGGGTAAAATCATCAATGCGATTGATGCGGAGATCAACGGATTGTTTTAATCACCGCTTATTTATCCTGCTATGATCGTTGTCACTGGTGCCGCTGGGTTTATCGGGAGCTGTCTCGTAAGCCGCTTAAATAAAGCCGGATATACCGACATTGTAGTGGTTGACGACTTCTCAAAAACAGAAAAAGACCAAAACCTTGACGGAAAAATGTTGCTGGCGAAGGTTGGTCGAACAAGTTTCCTCAAATGGTTGGAAGATTTTGGGTCCGAAGTAGAATTCATTTTTCACATTGGCGCACGCACCGATACAACAGAATTCAATAAAGAAATCTTCGATGAATTGAATGTTGACTATTCAAAATCAGTGTGGAATGCCTGTGTGAAATTTAATATCCCACTGGTGTATGCGAGTTCTGCTGCGACATACGGTTTAGGTGAATTTGGCTACTCGGATTCTCATTCAAATGTGCTGAACCTAAAACCACTAAACCCTTACGGCGATTCAAAAAACGATTTCGATAAATGGGTGTTGGAACAGGATGAAACCCCACCGTTTTGGGCAGGACTGAAATTCTTTAATGTTTATGGTCCAAATGAATACCACAAAGGCAGAATGGCCAGTGTTATTTTTCATGCCTTCCGAAATATTAATGCCACTGGCGAAATGAAATTGTTCCGTTCACACAATCCGAACTTTACGGATGGTGGACAATTGCGTGACTTTGTCTATGTCAAGGATGTTGTGGAGGTGTGTCTCTTTTTACTGGAAAAGCAACCTGAATCGGGAATATACAATCTAGGTTCAGGGAAAGCACGCACCTTCTTGGCCTTGGCGACCAACACATTTCAGGCCATGGAGAAAGAGGTGAACATTTCTTTCATCGACACTCCCGCTGATATTCGGGATAAATACCAATATTTTACCGAAGCCGACATGTCCAAAATGTTGAACGCAGGATATATTGGTGGATTTCACTCCCTTGAAGAAGGGGTGGAGGATTATGTGAAAAACTATCTGATCGGAGAAAAGTACTACTGATTCATCAAATGCGGGAAATGCACTTTTCCAAAATCACTCGCTTTTAAGTCATTCAAGGTATCTATGTCGTGTTTCATTGATACATCCCCGATGGATAAGTTCGCTTTTACTGCAAGTTCAACGGTTTGTTCAAAGACGGAGGAGGTACTCCATGCAATGCCTTCAAAAAGTGCACTGTACATCGCTGAAAGCCCCAAGAGATAATACCCACCGTCATGTGCTGGACCTAGCACAACATCTTTTGTTTCTAGTTGCAGAAATGCCAGGGAAATGCTTGCCGCATCGATTTCGGGACAATCGGTGCCGACAATAACAATCGATTGGTACCCGTGAGAAAATTCAGCAGTAAATGCATTTTTCATGCGCACGCCTAAATCTGTTCCAGACTGTATCTCCTGACGATACCCATTTTTTGAAAAGAGGTCGTTTGATTCAATGCCTTCAGCGTAATAAACAACCTTGTCGCAGGTGCAGTGAACGAGCTGATTAATGGTCTGTCGCATCAATGCCTTGTGAACGTTTAATGCCTCATCCTCTCCTATGGCTGCGGCAAGTCGTGTTTTCACCTTTCCCAACACTGGATTTTTAGTAAACACGAGAAGCAATGTGGTGTTTTTCAAATCCACTATGGAAGGCAAATCAAGGTGTCGTAGTAAGGGGAATAACCCGCCCAGATGCCAAGTGCACCTCCAAGAATGTTGGTCGGCAGATTGATTGGCGTAGCAAATGGATTCCCTGCGGAATACATCTGTGTGTATTTTTTCTCAAAAAACTCAAAGATGTCTCTCGAAAGTTTCGAGACCTTAATCACAACAGTATCCCCCAATTTGTAATAGCAACGGTATTCTGCCGGCTGATAGTCACCGTTGCAGTTGGATGGATTTTCATAAGCAAAATCAAAGGTCTTTCCGTTAAAGAATTGATCGTCCGTGTAGGGCTGAAATGGTTTGTGGAAAATTGGGTCACCCACAGGTTTTGCCTCCCACCGGTATGCGTCGTATTGATTTGCAGGGTCAGAAAGAGTTGCCCAGGAATAGCCGCGATCGGTATAGTTTCCATCAGGTTTCCAATACAAGGTATCCATTGCGGTGGGTTGAAGGATAGTGGTGCTTGAACTGTATGTTTTTCCTTCGAAACTTACGTTTAATGAATACGTTTTCCCAACCTCACCCCAGATGTCTGTGTCAAATGAAGTATAAGCGCAAATGTGCAAGAGTGCAAGTTGGTCAACGGGTAATCCAAATACTGCTGCCGCCATTGCTTCGGTGCCAGGAGGCAAGTTATCGGTGCATATTTCTGTCAATTGAACGGTTTTCGTTCCGTTACTTACCATGACGATTGCGCCAGAAACGAAACCACTGAGATAGGCATCAAGATTGGTCGGCGCATAGATGTCCCGCGAACGAGAAATGAGCACAATCGGAGGCATGCCAGTTTCAATGTTCCCGTCGATGACCAGTTGTTCCTCATACCCAGGGATGTCAATTTTTACCTCTTTCGTGCACGACGAAATAAGCAGGGCGATGATGCCAAAAATGAAAAGGAGTTGAACTTTTTTCATCGGTTTAAAATTCAAAGTTCCATGTAAAACTTGGGATGATAGGGAAGAGGGTTACCTGCTTTACCGAAAGCTTAAAGTTGCCACTCAAAAAGTCACCGTCATTGTCCACATACAAGAAGAAAGGATTTGCACGGTTGTAGGCATTGTAGATGGATATGGCACAGTTGCTTCTAAATTTCTTTTTGACCTGAATGCTTTCTCCTGAATCAGGATCTTGTTTCGTTTTATAGGCCTTGTCATATATGGTAAGTGACAAATCAAGGCGGTGATATGGCGCCATGCGTGTCGAGTTACGTGCGCCATAATTGAACAACAAGTTTTGCTCTTGAACATACCACGAGGAAGGCAGTGTCAATGTATTTCCTGTAGCATAAATGAAACACGCGCCAAAGGTTAGGCGATCATTGAGCTTATAGGTGGCAACGACAGAAAGGTCGTGACGGCGGTCGTACTTCGCTGGATACACTTTTCCATTGTTCAAATCAGGGAATTTGCGTTCTGTTTTCGCCCAAGTATACCCAATCCAACCCGTTAATTTTCCATAGGTGCGTTTGATGAAAAACTCTATCCCGTAGCTCCATCCTTTTCCATAAACCAACAAATTGTCGGTGTTGTCGGCAACATTGTCGCTGGGAAGTGCCCCCTCTTTGAACTCAATCAAGTTTTGCATCCCCTTGTAGTACACCTCCACACTCGTCTCGTAATGGTCGTTAAAGAAATTGCGGAAATATCCTGCCGATGCTTGCCAACCTTTTTGCGGCTTCGCCAAATCGGTTGTTGGGTACCAGATGTCGGTTGGAAGCGATACTGCACTCAAACTTGTGAGGTGCACATATTGGTAGTTGTAGGAATATCCTGCCTTGATCGAACTTTTATCGGGCAACAACCAACGCAAGGAGAATCGCGGTTCTAACCCTTGATAAAATTTAATGAGATCACCGCTTGAGTATTTAATCGAGGTGTCTGGCTTGCTGATATCCCCTTTGATGTAACGGGTAAATGGCCCAACAAATTCATATGTGCTGTAGCGCAATCCAGCATTGATTTTAATGTTCTCGTTGACATCAAATTCGTCCATGAAATACGCTGCATTTTCATGGCTGTAGAGCCGTTGAATTTCCCCCGTATCAAAAACCACATCTTGAGATTCAGCCGAAACACTCGTTGGCGTAAAGGTGTGGTAAATGTAATCCAAGCCCCATTTGACGCGGTGGCGCGAATTTGGAAACCAGGAAAAATCTACTTTTCCACCGACATCGCGAACACCCGACCGCAACTGAAAGTTGAATTGATCTTGGGATGATTTGAAGGCAAACATGTAATCTGAAAAGGTGCCGGTAACATTCATGAAGAGTTTATTGGTGAATAGGTGATTCCAGCGAAGTGCCGCAATACCATTTCCCCATGGCATTTGCACATTGAAGTTATCGTCCTTACTCTTGTAGGTGAACATATCCTTTCCGTAATATCCAGAAAGAAAGATGCGGTCCTTGTCCCCCAATTTATAGTTGAGTTTTACATTCACATCATAAAAATAATAGCCCGAACCCCGAAATGGTGAGGTGTCAGGAATGAATGCTTTCATGAGCAAGTCAATATAGGTGCGCCGCCCAGAAATAATGAAGGAACCGCGGTCTTTTTTTAAAGGACCTTCAATTGTTAGTCGACTGGAGATTACCCCAATTCCACCCTTCACCTTGAATTTCTTCATGTTCCCTTCATTCATGTTCACCTCCAAAACGGACGACATCCTACCGCCATAATTGGCCGGCATACCGCCTTTGATGAGGTTCACACTTTTAACAGCATCCGCATTGAACACGGAGAAAAATCCAAATAAATGGGCTGCATTATAAACGACACCTTCGTCCAACAATACCAAGTTTTGGTCAGGTCCACCACCGCGGACATAGAATCCTTGTCCACCTTCAGATACAGAGGAAACACCCGGTAAAAGCTGTATTGTTTTGATGACATCCACTTCGCCCATAAATGCGGGAAGTGTTTTAATTTGGTCCATCTGCAACTCGATTTGACCAATTTTCGTTGAATTGACATTTTCTCCCTTCTTGGCATTGACCTGAACTTCTTGAAGCTCTTGCAGGGAAGTACCCAATTCTACATCGAGCTTTACATCATTGCTGAGGTTGATTTCCTTTATTTCAGTATCCAACCCTGTTGCGCGAAATTCAATGAGATATGTTCCAGCCGGGACAGTAAGTGAGTAGAACCCATAGGTGTTTGTGATGGCGCCTTTAGAAATGGATGGTATATAAATCTTGGCACCAATCATCGCCTCTCCACTTCTTCCATCTGTAATGTACCCACTAATCGTTTGATTTTGCTGCGAAAACGATACGGCCGATAGCAGAGTAAACAATAGAAAGGAAAGGAAAATCTTCATTTTTGAAGGGGCTTTTTTAATGCTGTGCAAAGTAACAACAACTTGTTGCATTATTGGTTTGTTTTGGTCGAATTT
>CANGIC010000096.1 GCA_947453795.1 Flavobacteriales bacterium | reverse complement strand
ATGTTAAAGAATAGGTCCATGGGTGAATTGGACGCCACGGTTTCGAATGTTGGGAAAGAAATACTTGACATCAATGGAAAGGTAACTGCCATCGACATTGCCAGAAACGGTATTCTTGATTCCTTGGTATTTGTATTGTGCAATGAGTTGAAACAAAGGTGAGAAGGGCACTCTTCCTGATCCCCCAATATAGAAAAACCCATATTTCTTGGTGCGGTATTCAAACCCAATGTTCGCATTGACGTCAAATCCTGCTTTGCGCATAACAAATCCCGTATGATAAAATAAGTTAGACCCACCTGGCTTGGTCAATATGCCTACATCTGTTGGTTTGAAGGTTAAGGCAAGTCCTAGCGATGCGTTCATGTAGATTTGTTTCCCCATTTGTATGTAAACCAAGCCATTGAGGGGTATGTCGTACGAAATAAAGGTCAAATGATTGGTGGCATAAATGTTCGAATCGGGTACTTCCA
Source organism: Flavobacteriales bacterium (assembly GCA_947453795.1). Taxonomy (GTDB): domain Bacteria; phylum Bacteroidota; class Bacteroidia; order Flavobacteriales_D; family Crocinitomicaceae; genus M0103. The sequence goes on along the minus strand of CANGIC010000096.1, from coordinate 8,736 downwards.
TGGAAACATTGAATTCGCGCTGCGTGTAATTGATCCCTGTTTCGAACGCCAGAAGTTTGGTCAATCCCGCACGTACCGTTGCACCAAATGAGTAGCCCAAGCTTTGTTGAAGGGTCGTGGAAAAGCCATTTTTTCCTAAAGTGAGTTCGGATTGACCAATAAATTGGGTAGGAATGAGGGTGCGCACTTGAACACCAAAGTAGGAGGGGAAGCGTTCTTTTTTGTCTAGTTCTTCATCGAATTCTTCCTGTGCCAGCAGAAAATTCCCATTCACCGTCAACATCATCAATACCAAAATGGCTGAAGTTTTCTTCAAAGCGAAGGGGCCTAATCGTGAATTGAAAGTGCTGGACATTTTGTAAAACATGGTCTATTTAACGATCCATTCGGCAATATATTCTAATGGTTTGCGGTGCGCCTTTGGCCATTCAATTTCAGGATATCCAATATAAAACAATCCAAGGCACTTGTCTTTTTCACCCAAACCAAGAAAATCATTCGTTAAAGGGTGATAAATAAGTTTTGGTGTTGACCAAAATCCTCCCAATCCATAGGCGGTACATGTAAGATGCATGTTTTGTACAGCGCAGGCAACGGCCTCAATTTCTTCTATTTCTAAGATTTTTTCTTCTGCTTGGCGCTCCATACAAACGGCAATAACTACTGAGGACAGTAATGGCCTTTTTAACATCTTGGCCAGCTTCATATCGTTTTGTTTGTCTTCAGGTGTTATGGCCAAGTAGGTTTTTCCTAAAAATCCGGAAAGGGTGTTCAGTCCTTCTTCGGTAAAGACTTTAAAACGCCATGGCTGTGTATTACCGTGCGTTGGGGCCCAAAGTGCATTGTTTAGAATCAGCTCAATCTGTTCTCTATGGACCTTTCTTGTGCTGAATTGTTCTGGGTAAATTGTTCTTCGTGAACGAATTAACTCATTTATTTCGGATAAATTGAATCGCATAAATTTGTTGCTGAATGCCCTAAAATTAACCATTTTCAATGGAACGATTTATCTTTACATCAAAGCAATGAACGATGAAGATTACATTTAACGCTCCTTTTACTATTTATTTTGCCATTTTGGCACTTCTGGTATTTCTCATTTCCGAAGGAAACAATGATATGAACGATGCATTTGTTTTACAAGGAACGGTGCATATTGCTCAGTGGAAATGGTATGTTGGATTGTTTGGTTACCCTTTGGCCCATGCTAATTTTCAGCACTTGTTGGGTAATTTTTCAATCATTTTATTGCTCGGCCCCATTTTGGAAAATAAGTATGGTTGGAAACGGATGCTGACCTTTTCCTTGATCACTTGTCTGCTCACCGCCATTCTGCATATCGCCTTTTGGGATATCGGTTTACTGGGCGCAAGTGGTATTGCATTTATGTTCATCATTTTATCGTCATTAATGCACATCAAAGAGAATGAAATACCGATTACTTTTATCCTTGTAACGCTGTTATACCTTGGGCAAGAGGTGCTTGCTTCCTTTCAAGACGACAAGATTTCACATCTCGCGCATATTGCAGGTGGCGTAACAGGGATTTATTTTGGTTATTTCTGGAAGAAAGCTTAACGGCGTTCTTCATCCAACTTCTTTGCTTTTCGAATCGAAAAGAATAGGCGATCAATGGTTTCGTACTGACCATTGGGAAGCGGACCCAAGGCGGGAGCTGAGACGACATAGCCATAACCGTCAATCAAGATATATTGTGGGAAGGTTTCAATTTTGTAATTTTTCCAAAATACATCAGATGGCTCCAATGCAATTTTTGTCCAAGGAATGGTATTGATCGATGATTCCATCAGTTTTGCATCATATTCACCGGAAGGATATACCGTTACGAACTGAATGTCGTCTTTATAGCGTTCGTAAATTTGGAGTAGCGGTCCAATTTCGTTGGTGCATTTCGTACTGTTTGGATCGATAAAATGAAAGTAAAGGTGTTTACCCTTGAAAGAAGTTAAAGTCAGCAAACTTCCATCAAGCGTGGTCAAGGCAAAAGATGGCGCTTTTCCACCCGTTGTAAGCTCTGTGAGGCGCATCAAGATATTTTTCGCAATAACAGTATTTCCTGCAAATAAGCACCGGTTGGAAAGACTATCAAGAATGGTGATGATGTTTGTTTGCGGCAAATCCTTGGCGTAAAATTCTTCAGCGAGCATTTTAATCATCACCATTTCACGAATACGCAAGTTGATGAGGGTATAATCTGTGCCCAGTGCGCGCATAACTAGTGCAGGACTACTTTTTAATACAGCGGAATACACTAGGGCATTTGCTTCGGAGGAGAGGCGCGGCATCATCTTCTCATAAAATGAGTTGATGTACGCCATATATGCATCATTTCTGTAGGAAACGGGCGCATTTTTAATGTAGAAATCGTGTTTTTCAAATCGGTTTCGTTCGGCAATGAACTGAATATTGTCCAAGGAGGCGATTGAGAATTTGACATATGTTTTGAAAAAACTGCAGGTGTCTTTGGCATACACGCGTTCTGCGTTCAATTTAAATTCTTCTATTTTTTTTCCAAACTCTAAAGGTTTAGCACTTTTCAAGTAGTAAATCGAACTCATGTATTCGTCGGACCACCGCTGAAATTGAAGAATTTTGTAATTGATATCCGTGCTGTCTAAATTAAAAAAGCTGAGTTCAACAAGGTTTCCATTTGGACGATAGGCCTCATAAGGATCTTTGTCTGGCACAAAAAGGTCGTAGCTTGCATTGGGTTGGATGTACATGAAGCTGCGGTTTTTTGCAGCGCGAACAATCACTTTTTGAATGTCGTTGGCATAGAAACTAATACTGAAGGTGCTGTCCTTTTCTGAAACGGTTGCAGTTCCAAGTAGCGATTCTTTCATGCTGAAGTAATCCTCAATCTGCATGATTGAAATTGTTTGTCCAACATATTTCGGGGCGTAACCACTGATCGTAACCATGCTTTTTTCAGACGCTGCTTCTTGACTGAGGCAGGGTTGCACAATCAATAACATGAAAAGAAGTAATGCGCTTAGGTTCATCGCTGATGTTTTTTTAAAGAGCGCCATTGCTCATTTTTTATGCCAAGGATTAAACGAGTAGCTCCGCATTGGTTACAAAGTGAGAAATATCGCCATGATTCCGGTAAATCTCCCGAACAATTGTTGCATTCACTGCTGAATACGCTTGATCAGTAAGAAAAAATAGGGTGACGATACCGCTCAACATTTCGTTCATGTGGGCAATGGACCGTTCGTATTCAAAGTCTTTCGAGTCGCGTAGACCTCGAATGATATGATTTGCACCAATTTCTTTGGCAAATTCAACCGTTAGCACCTCATAAGATACCACCCTTACATTTGGATGTTCGGCAAATAACGATTCGATGTGTCGCAAGCGATGATCGAGTTGAAAGCAATAGGTTTTGGAACTGTTCACGCCAATGCCAATGATTACCTCGTCGAAAAGTTCGAGTGCTTGTCGCACAACAACTTCATGTCCCTTCGTAAAGGGATCAAAAGAGCCAGGGAAGAGTCCAATTTTTTTCATCATTCTCCTAATTTAAGAAGTCCATTTGAAAAAACTGAAGTGAACATTGCCATAATTTCGGGTGAGTTGATACCCGTCCATGGTGCTCAGGTTAGTTTCTTTGCCGTGTTCCACGATTAAAGTGCCGTTTTCGTTGAGCAATTCACGTTCTTGAATTTTTTGAATAAGGGCAACGTAACCGTCGTATTTATAGGGTGGATCAGCAAAAATAAGATCGTATCGCCGTTCTGTTCGTGCAACAAATTGTTGTATGTCAGCGCGAATGGTTTGCATGTGTTCACCAATGCCAAACTCTGCTGCCGTTTTTCGGATAAAAGCCACACAGCGGTCATTCGAATCTACTGCAGTGACATGACCGGCCTCTCGTGAAAGAAATTCAAAGGAGATATTCCCTGTTCCGGAACATAGGTCCAAGATTTCTAGATCAAACATGCTCATCTGATGTTCGAGCACATTAAAAAGTCCCTCTTTTGCGAAGTCTGTTGTTGGTCGCGAAGGAAAATTTTTAGGTACAGAAAAACGTCTTGCCTTGAGTATTCCGCTGATTACACGCACAATAAAATAGATTTCTGAATGAGTTGATCGGTAAAAGAAATTTCGGATACCTGAATGGAAGCTATTTTCGAGAAGTTCCCAATGACCTGATCGCAAATTTCACGGTCCATGCCAACGCCGTTGCAGATCTCGACGCGAAGCTGTTCGTCCAACAATTCTTTTTGTTGCAGAACAAATAAGGTATGGTAGGTGATGTCTTCTGGAGAATGTTGGTCGAATTGCGAATAGAAAAGTAATTTATTTTCCTTCACCAAGGTCAACAGGAAATAGCCCGGATAGATAATTAAGCTGGCTTTCAACCGAAAGGCGTTTTGCGAAAGTATGCCTCTCAACAAATGGGTGCCTTCGTGTTGAATAATACAGCGCGGGAAATTCAGGACAAAAAAACGCTTCACCCAGCTAGGTAGGTGAAACAAATTGACAATGCCGTGTTCAGGGATTCGGTTGTAGTCGATTGTTCCGACGTCTAAAGGTTTTCCAAAACACAGGCGATACAAGTCATCGGGTGTTGATTCGGAAAAAACATTGGAGGGAATCAAGGTCGATTTTTGAACAGACCAAGATAAAATGTGTTCGTCAAAATGTGCAGATCGAAGTCCTGTTTTATCAAAAAACGCTGTTAATTGGTCTTTGATGCGGTGTTCTTGATGGTCTGTAAATTCTTCCTCAACAACATTTAATTGGTCGTTCTCTTGATAGACAGTGCGGATGCTGTGATCCGACAATTCAATGGTTAAAATGTTCACAGGGGCAGATTATTCATCCTCCCAAGATCCCGCAGTCTCATTGGTTGTTATCTTTCCAAAGAATAAAGCTTCAGCTTTCGTTCCTTCAATTTTAGCAAATGGCAGAACTCCAGAAACATTGATGGCAGGGAAATAATCTTCACCAACTCTTACCGAATCTTTCACCTCTAGCTTCCACATTTTCTTACCTCCAGTAAATGGAATGTAAGGCAACGAGTCTGCATAAAATTTACCGAATCCAGCAACGCTTCGGCTGTCTGTATACGACTTGTTTTTGAACTTTGTCTCGATCAAGGATACTTGAATCGTGTCGCGTCTAAACCCTTTCAAATCTTCTGGACAAATAGCAGATTTTGACAGTCGATACGCTTCGTTTTCAGACATGTTGTTGTCAATTGCTCGGTTGTCGTTGTACAAGAAATCACGCTCTTCTGTTGTAATCAATCGCGCAGGAATGTTTCCTTCAGCAACAACGTAGGGAACAGTTCCATTCTTTACAAACTCAACCAACGTTTCCCAATCTTTCGCGTAGGTTCCATTCGCTTCAGCATACGCTTTCTGTGCATAACGAATATCCGTTAGGTTTTGAATGGCCTTTCCACGACAAAGATTGTAGTTTGCGGTATAGGTTGCTGTATCATCGACACTTTTCCATGAAAGGTACAAAGTGACCATGGCGATAATTCCCGCAGCTACTCCGACAATATATAAGATGTTGGTCTTCAAATTTCCCCAGCTATAAAGTAAGCTAAGAATACTTCCCAAGAACATCAATACAGCAGAGACCATGAACATATTGTCCTGCTTTTGCTGCACACCTGCCAAGATTAAAAGTAAACCCAAAATAAGAAACAAAACCGGAACGGATAATTTCTTCATTAAAAGTGATGCATTGCCAGTACTCATAATTGCGTATTTTTTGTTTTAAGCTTCACAAAACTACAATTTTTTAACTATCTACCTTCATCGAAACAGATATTTTTTAATCATTAACAATCACATAAAGTACAGCGATTTATCTCTACTTTCGTACGGTGGGAGAAATGGGAGAAATGTCAGTATTCAGAAGGCGCATCGGCGCTTTTTTTGGCATGGAACCCACTGAAGATCAAGAGGTTTTATTTGCGCGTCTCGAAGAGTTTATGCGTGTCAAACATCCCTATCCCTTGTTTGTTTTGCGCGGGTATGCAGGTACCGGTAAGACAAGTGTTTTGGGTGCTTTCGTAAAGACCTTGGCTTATTTTAAGCTGAAATCCAAACTCTTGGCCCCAACGGGACGTGCTGCAAAAGTATTTGCCTCGAAGTCACAAAAAGATGCCCTTACCATCCACAAGCAAATTTATCGGAGAAAGGAAGGGGGAGACGATTATTCGAAAATGGAGCTTTCTCCCAATCTTCATCGCAACACGGTGTTTATCGTGGATGAGGCCTCCATGATTGGCGATCATTCGTTGCTTTCGGACGGAACCATTGGCGCACGCGATTTATTGGATGACCTTTTCGAATACGTCTATTCAGGCGCTGGTTGTCGGTTGATTGTTTTGGGGGATGTAGGACAGTTGCCTCCCGTTGGCAGTGATCAATCTCCTGCGTTGGATGCACATTACCTTAAGCAGAATTATCCACGCTTGTCTATTGACGAATATTCGTTAACCAAAGTCCTCCGACAAGAACATTCCTCTTCCATTTTGGCAAACGCAACCATGCTTCGGGGTGTTACGGAAGGAAAACCTCAGTTTGAATGCCTAAAGGGTGGTGACTTAATTCGCCTTCCAGGGGACGAGTTGCAAGATCAACTGGAACAATCTTACGATGACGCAGGGTCGGAAGAGACCATTATTATCACCCGTTCAAACAAACGCGCGAACTTATACAACAATCAAATTCGGTCCCGCATATTGTGGTATGAGGAGCAACTCTGCTCCGGAGATTCATTGATGGCGGTTAAAAACAATTACTATTGGGTGGATGACCAATCCAGCATGGGATTTATTGCCAATGGTGAAATGATGAAAGTAGTTCGTGTGCGCGGCTATGAAACGATGTACGGGTTTGAGTTCGCAAAAATCATCGTTCGTTTCACCGATTTTTCTTCGGTCGACGAAAAAGAATTGCTTGTACTGACCGAAACATTGCAATCCGAGGGACCCTCACTTACGCGGGCACGAATGAAGGAGCTCTTTTTTGCGGTGGAACAAGATTACATGCACGAGAAAAACAAAAGAAAGCGCTATCAGCTCATTTTAAAAGATCCCTATTTCAATGCACTTCAAGTTAAGTATGCGTATGCCGTGACCTGCCATAAGTCGCAGGGTGGACAATGGGCCCATGTGTTTATTGACCAAGGGTATGTGGAGGAGGATTCCATCAACATGGAATACTATAGATGGCTCTATACGGCATTGACACGCGCCTCCGAAAAAGCATTTCTCGTCAATTTTCCAGATGAGTTTTTTGTTTAAAAGAAAAATTAGAGCGGAATCTCGCTCAGTTTAAAGGAGGTTGGTCCAACGGAAATCCGCACGCGTGACCATTCTTTATTAAAACGGTCAATAACGATTCGTGCCCTTTCTCGGTCCAAATAGGTCCCCGCCAACACATTGATTTCCTCCTTTAATTTCTGCAGAATACGCGCCGTTCGGTAAACACTCAAGAGGTCATTTTTAGACAAATTGTATGTGTTCATCGCTTTTTGAAATTCTGGAGTTATTTGTTCAAGATTCGAGTTTTTAGGATCTGTGTATGAGTTGACCTCCAATCGAATTGCGCGCTCTAAGAAAATGTACACCTCAGATCTGCGTAAACGAAGCATTTCGGGGTCGTCGTGCTGAAATTTCTTGGCAGCTTCAAGTGCTTCCGACGGATGATTGGCTTTGGTCACGCGCATTCCGTTCCATTCACCCACGCCTTGACCACGGGCAATGATCGAAAACGACCTATTTTTATCCAATAATCCTTCGAAGAACTGAAGGAGGGCAACGCTGTCCTCTGGTATGAACAGTGTGCGATTCAAATCCCACTTGTCTGAACCAAATTGGTTTAAAAGGTCGATTTGCAAGCGCGCATTGTACAAGGGTTCGGCATCCGTTACATTGATATGGAGCATCACTTCGTCGGCTTGTTCTGAGAAACAGGTTTCCGGAATGGCAATCAATCGAACTTCAAAATCCTCTTCTTGCTGTTTTGGCGGGAAGATGAATTCTTGGGTGTACATGTCAAAAGTGCTTGAATCGGAAAAGGTGTAAAGTCCGTCATTTTCTGTGTAAGTTGCCCAATTTAGCCCCATCAATTGCTTGAAAGTACTGAGTCGTGCTTGGTATTTTTCCATTAATGCAACGGCATCTGCGCGTTGTTGTTCAAGTTCAGCTATCTTCTTTTTGTAGGCCTCAAACATGGTGTACAAATAGACAATGTCGTTTTGTGATTTTCCTTTTTGTTTTTTACCTCCATCGACAGTTGTATCTGGAATTTTGTCGTCCTGGGTATGGTTCTTTTGTTGGCGTTTTTGTTCCTTGCGCTTGGCCCGAGATGGTTTGTTTTTGGTTGTAATTGGACGCAATGTTAGGTCGGAAAAGTCCTTTTCGTTGATTTCAATTTTTAACTCAACTTCGTCTTTTTTCTTTTTGTTGTAATCGATCCAATAGTCGAAACCACGCTTTCCGAAGATCATGTCATGGAGTTTGGCGATGCGATTAAATTCCAAATCATTGATGATAGATTGAAAGGTCGCTCCTTCGGAGAAGCTTGAGTCGGGTGATAAAAAGCGCGTGTCACCTGCACCGAACAAATGGTAAGAAATCCCGTTCCGTTCAATAACAACGGTGGTTTGCTTTTTGGAATTGTAGCCCCAAACATCCAGGTGGATATTGGTTTCACGGCCTTTACCGACCGTAGAAAAGTCGGT
>CANGIC010000095.1 GCA_947453795.1 Flavobacteriales bacterium | reverse complement strand
ATCGCGGCGAATTCGTCCAACAAAAACATCGTCCTTTCCTTCGGCAAAACGCGGCATCGGATAACTGTATTCCGCTGGATTGTCTTGAAGTGTGATGCCTTCCTGGGCTTCCAATAGTTGACGAACTTCAGCCAAATCAAAATCGCGTAGGAACTCGACATTCACCGCTTCCGAATGTCCACCAACAACGGGAACACGAACGGCTGTCGCGGTCACCTTAATCGTTGGGTCAAGTATTTTCTTCGTTTCGTTGGTCAACTTCATCTCCTCTTTGGTGTAGCCATTGTTCATGAAGGAGTCGCATTGAGGAATGCAGTTTTTGTCGATCGGGTACTTATAAGCCATTTCTCCCTCGATGCCATTGCGCTCGTTTTCGAGTTGTTGTACCGCCTTCACACCTGTTCCTGTAATTGACTGATAGGTGGAAACGATCACACGTGTGATGCCATAGGCACGGTGTAGTGGTGCCAAGGCGAGTAAAAGTTGGATGGTACTGCAGTTTGGATTGGCGATGATTTTGTCTTCGGCCGTCAATAGATTTCCATTGATTTCAGGCACGACCAATTTCTTGGTGGGATCCATGCGCCAAGCAGAAGAGTTGTCAATCACCGTGGTGCCCACTTCAGCAAATCGTGGTGCCCATTCCAATGAGGTATCTCCACCTGCCGAAAAAATAGCGATGTCGGGATGCATGGCTACAGCCGTTTCTAGCCCAACAACGGAATAGGACTCTCCATTGTAGACGACTTGATTCCCTACAGATTTTTCCGAAGCAACCGGAATCAATTCACTCACAGGAAATTGGCGTTCACGCAACACTTCCAACATGACATTTCCTACCATACCCGTAGCTCCAACAACAGCAACTCGCATCTCTTTTCGTTTTTATTTCTGAATCAAATGTACTAACTTTAAGTAGATTCAATTTTTCAGGATGAAATTCGTATTAACCACTCTATGTTTACTTGTTGGGCTACCTATGTCTGCCCAGTTCCTCGATGATTTCTCTGACGGCGATTTTACCTCGAATCCTTCATGGTTCGGTGATGATTCTGTGTTTGCCGTTGTTGATGTTGCCGGAAATCTTCAATTGCGGTCGAATAAATTATTGACCAACAGTGCGTTCTGTCTGTCAACTCCAAGTACCCAAGTCATTGATTCGCAGTGGGAGCTGAATGTAACGCTGGCGTTCAACACATCGAGTGTCAATTTCGTAGATGTCTATCTCTGCTCAGATCAAGTAAATGTGTTTGTGAATGGGGTGAATGGCTATTTCGTTCGAATCGGTGGAACAACGGATGAGGTGTCCTTGTACAAATCTATAAATGGGGTAAAAACGAAAATCATTGATGGGGTAGATGGCACCACAAATCATACGAGTAACGCATTAAATCTTAAAGTCAAATGTTCGGCGAGTGGAAACTGGTCACTAGAGCAAAAGACAGAGAGTGCGTCAACCTACACCCTTGAAGGCACCGTAACGGACCTTTCGGTAACTACGAGTTCGTACTTCGGCATCGCCGTTTCTCAATCTACCGCATCGTTCTTTCAAAAACATTTTTTCGATAACCTCTATGTGGGACCAATCATCTATGATGTAAGTCCGCCTGTTTTGCTTTCGGCAACGCCAATTTCAGCAACAGAAATAGAGGTGTTGTTTGATGAAGTCATTGACACTGTTAGCGCCCAAAATAGTCTGAATTATTCAATTCCTCAGGGACCAGCGATTCTGAGTGCCCATGTCGATTCAACGAACGAGTCCTTGGTCCATCTCACCCTTTCAGCTCCCATGGTCAATGGTCAGGAATACACGCTCATCACAGAGAACATTTTAGACTTATCATTGAACCTATCCTTGCAACAGTCTATTCTTTTCCAATGGCTCTTTTCTGAAAATATTGAACATGGAGATATCCTCATCAATGAATTTCTGTGTGATGAATCGCCTAGCGTCGGATTGCCAGAGGCGGAATATGTCGAGCTGTTCAACGCCTCGCAGAAAATTTTCCATTTGCAGGGCTGGAAGATTGGCGATGCCTCAGGATTTGGAACCATTCAAAATGGATGGATGTATCCAGGAGAATACAAAGTACTGTGCGCCAGTGCCAATGAAGCATATTTCACAAATGCGGCGATGGTGACGAGTTTCCCGAGTTTGAACAATGCGGGTGATAACATTGTGTTGCATGATCAAAATGGCCTGCAAATCGATTCGCTAAGCTACACTTCAGAATGGTACCAAGACGCTCTAAAAAGTGTTGGTGGTTATGCCATTGAACGCATCAACCCCTTGGATCCCTGCTCGGCACAAGACAACTGGAAGGCAAGCACATCGGTCATTGGGGGAACCCCTAAGGCGCAAAATTCCGTGTTCGATGAAAGTCCGGATAGTCAAGCGCCAACCCTAGTTGAACTTGTGCCTCTCGCACCAAATGTGTTGCAGATTTTCTTCAACGAAGGGATGGATTCTACTCACCTTGCCTTGGCGTTCATTGAGACAAATCCAATGCTTAACATCTACAAACGAGCAATCTACGGTGAACATCCAACGATGATGACACTCATTTTTTCCGATAATCTCGTTGGTGGTCAAGTGTACAACATTCACTTGAATCAACTTGCTGATTGTTGGATGAACCAAGCTGATTTCCACGCGACTTTTGTCTTGCCGCAATCTCCGTCCTTAGGCAATCTCGTGATCAATGAAATATTATTTGATCCATTAACAGGTGGCTCGGATTGGATTGAAGTGCATAATCGTTCGGACAAGTGGCTTGATTTAATGGATTGGAAGTTAGCCAATGTGGACAACGGCGTGATTGACAATTTTCAAACCATTACTGATCATTTTTACCTCGCTCCACACGGTTATGCTGTGCTTGGCAGCGATTCAAGTTTCGTTAAACAGCATTATCCCTTTACCGTTCCGGGCAGTTTCGTTTCCAGCGAAACACCGGCTTACTCAGTCGATTCAGGTACGGTGCTGTTGTATTATTTTGACCAATTGATGGATACGGTTTCTTATTCAACCGATTGGCATTTTCCTTTACTGGAAAGCACTGATGGCGTTTCCTTAGAGCGAATACATTCGGATGGACCCTCCAACGCAAAAAGCAATTGGCACTCGGCCGCTGAAGCGTATGGTTTTGCCAGTCCTGGAATGAAAAACACACAAGACATGCAGGGAGAAACTGGAGGAGATTTTTCACTAAGTCATGCGATCATTTCACCAGACAATGATGGCAAGGACGATGTGATTGGTTTTCATTATGAAATGTTGGAGCCAGGCATGTTGGGGACCTTGACGGTGTATGACGATGAAGGACGAGAGGTGAAGAAAATCATGAACAATGAACTCTTGGGCATTTCTGGAAATGTGACATGGGATGGAATAACGAAAGATCAGTTTAAGGCGAATATAGGTACCTACATTGCCGTTTTTGAGGCCTTCTCATTGAATGGACAATCTACAGTTAATAAACGGAAGGCCTTTGTGGTTGCAGGCAGGCTCTAACCATCTAATTTTGGCATTGAAAAAGGATAATCATGAAAAATTACATTGCTCTCGCTTTATTCGTTTGTTTATCAAATTTTGGTAATGCTCAGGCGTTTCAAAAAGATGGCAACTATCTGCAAGCTGGTTTTGGTGCACAACCACATACACTTGGTCCCATTTCAGTAGGTTATGAACGAGGGATAACAGGACTCATTGGGATCGGTCGATTTGGAGTAGGCGGTATTGTCGCGAATGAGTTTTACTACAACCCATTGTATTTGAACGCTGTACAAAATAGAACCACCCTTATGGGGCGCTGTGCGTACCACTTTGATTTTGATATCGAGAAGATGGATGTCTATGCCGGTGCTGCTGTTGCCATTCAGTTCAGAGGGGAGAATAAAGACAGAAACACGGGCTATATTTATGGCAGCAATAGTGCGCGAATTTCTCCTTTCCCAACACTATTTGGTGGAATTCGTTATTATTTCAGTGAACAATTTGCCGTTTATGCGGAAGTGGGTTATGGCTTGGGTTACTTAAGTGGCGGTATCGTTTATCGGTTTACTTATCAATATCTTTTGAAACGCAGCGGACTTAATGAGTTTTAGCCACACGATTGATTTTATCGTACATTTGAGGCAGTGGAAAAATTGCTCTTGCCCGGATCAAAAGGGTGGATAAAAAAGTACTTTGATCTCGTTGAAAAAAAACAGATCCAAGTGAACTATGTCAAGCCGGAAGGGCTTGAAAAAGGAGCTTTTTTGCACGCTGCCCTCGGTCGCACAGGCATCGCTTTTGGATTTCCTTCTCACCTCTTATTTGCGGAAGAAATCAATGACAAAAAATGGACGTCGGATGAAAAACTGAAAGTCCTACTGTTTGAAGCCCACCTATTTGTTTACCTGTCTTACCATGAAGGAAAGGACTTCGACCAGCACGCATTTATTGACTCTTTGGTGACCTTTTATGGGAAACATAACTCTTCAAAAATTTCAAAGTTGTTTGGCTTTTTCATGAAGGAAACTCCGAATGAAAAATTAGAGTCCATCTTAACGCAGCGCGTTGATATTAAAATGAATTTGTTGGAGAACAAGTTTTGGGTGAATTACCTCAGCAATGTGTTCATCTACCTGGATGTCATTCTCTACAACGACTTTATTCAACACAAGAAGCGTTCAGCATTTTACAACTACGATGATTTGGCGATGAATGCCTTGACGGCGATTACCTTGTCTGCGTATTCGGATGGCGCGATTGAAGAGAAGGAAAGAACCATGTTTTCGGTGTTTCTTGCTTCAGCAAATTTGTCTGATGTCCAACGTGAGATTGCCGAAAAAAGATTCAATGCGGGGGGTACCTTTGCTGATTTCACGTCACATGTGAAAGAGAACAAATTGTTCAAGCGTTTTCTTTTGGACCTATCCTCCTTCGTCATTTATTCGAACCACGAGGCGCACGATGAGGAGCGAAATCACTTGAAAAAACTCACTGACTTTTTGGGCTTAAGTTCGAGTCAGTTGGAGGAATCTTTGGCCTTGACGGAACAGTTCATCATTAGTAATTACGAGAAAATCCCCTTCTTGCAAGACAATAGTTCGGTCGAAAAGGTATACGGAAGCTTATCGAAGCGCTGGGTGAAGATTCTGGGACGCAACAAAGACAAGTTGGCGGCGGAATTGAAACAAAGTAAAGAATTGGTTTCCTTGATCCGCAAATCAACCACTACGGACCTAACACCAGAAGAAAAAGAAACGGTGAAGGAGCAGTTCAAAGACCTTGTAAAGTCCATGCCGTCGCTGGCTATTTTTCTTCTTCCAGGCGGTGCCTTGCTGCTTCCACTTGTGTTGAAGGTCATTCCTGACCTGATGCCTTCGGCGTTTAGGGATAATGAGGTGGAGAAGTAGGAGTTAACCAATCGAAATGTTCAGTTGCCTGCCTAATCCAATTTCGATTAGTTTCCAGTAGGTAGAAATCTGAATGTCGCTTGCTCCACGTTCTATTCTCGAAATATAACTTTTCTTCGTGCCTGTTTTTTCTGCCAATTCTTCTTGTGTTAAGTTCGCTTCAATTCTCGCTTCTTTTAATAAGATCCCTAATCTAAAGGCCAAGGAATCGGCATCAAATCGATCCCGTTGTAAACTCCCCTTTTGCCCGTATTTTTCTTCTAATAGGGATTCAAATGTTTTGATTTTTTTCATCTTCTTTCTGCGCTAAATATTCCACCTTGAGTTTTATGGCTTGCTGTATTTCTCCCTTAGGAGTTTTTTGACTTTTCTTCACAAATGCATTTGTTAATACAATGATCCGTTCTTGCTCTTGAAAGCATAGAATTCGAATACTCTTTTGAGAAGTAATCACCCTAACTTCGTAGATACCGTTCGTGTTTTCTAATTTTTTGTAAAATTTAATGGGAACATGTTTTTCAAATCTGACGAGATCAAGTACATATTCAATTTTTGTTTGCACTTTGGCATTTTGTGCGTTGTAAAAGTCAAGTACTTTATTCCCGAAAAAAATGATTTCTTTTTCCACGAAATTAAAGTTAACTAATTGGTGAATATTCTCCAAATTAAAAACCGAATAATTTTAAATGCGATACAACAGACTTAAAACCGAAAATATAGCCCGTAAATCCACTCGCGCATTTTCTGCAGAACTACGGGTGAAAAGGTTTCTTCTAAATCACCGTATTCCATAATGTCGCAGCGTTCACATCGCTGAAACAAGTGATTCAAACCTTCAATAATCGCGGCCTCAGAAGTGGATCGCGTTTGCTTCGCGAAAAGTGAACTGAACCCCTGCTGACTTGGGTATGGTGGTACTTGGATGTCCATCGAACCATTGATGGCTAAAATGGGGATTTTCAACTTTTTCAGGTATTTCTTGGTATCAAAAGTGATGAACTGACGCCCCCAATCGTTGTTGAGAAAGACATTTAGACCAACTTTGAAATTCATGATGTTGGCAGCGGATTTAAAATCAGAGGGTGCAATTTGGTACATGGTATCCAAAAATTCGGCAATGCGATCGCTTGCCTTATTCTGTGGATAACGCGCAATGATTTCTGACAATCCAGCGTAAACATCCCTGTTCCAAGTGGCATAGGCGGTGTCTTTCCCTGCAGCTAATGGAATGAGGTATTGCTGCTCGATCAATACATTTTTACCACTAGTTCCAACGCTTGCCAACTCAATTACAAATTCCACAGACTTGTTTTTCTTTGCGGCAATCAAGGCATGCATACCTCCTTCTGAATGTCCTGCAATACCTATCGGACAATCGTAAAATCGTTCGTCTTCCGCTAAGAAATTTACACACGCACTGACATCAGAACCGAAATCCAATAGACTTGCCGTGGCGAAAACTCCTGTACTTTTTCCAACTCCTCTATCATCAAATCGCAAACAACCTATGCCATTTTGTGCTAAAAAATCGGCTATAACCCAAAAGGATTTATGCCCCATGATTTCGCAATTCCGGTCTTGAGCACCACTGCCCGACGCAAGAACAACAATAGGAAATGGATGACTTTGGTCCTTTGGAAGGGTCAATGTCGCGCCAAGAACGATGTCTCCATTTTTGATCAGCACCTCTTCAATAGGATAATCAAAAGGGGGAACGGGTTCCTGTGGGCGATTGATTTTCGCAATTTCTAACATTTCCCTGCGAAAAACAACTGTCCAGCGCACATCATTTTGAGACATCACTCCCATCAGGGTATCGCCATCGCGGTGGTATTTTCCTTTAAATGAAAGACCAATTTTTTGGTAGCTGAAGGACACAGATGAATCTCTCACCACCACATTCGACATTGGAATGGGCTCGGGTTTTTTTGTGTCTGGATTTGTTAGGGTAACGGATGGTTCTGGAGTCAAAGAAATCTGAAGGTCCATCCGATTGGATTTCCCAGCTATAGTAAATGATGCGTGCCAATCTCCAGTAATTTGTCCGAAAAGGAAAAAAGGAAATAAGCTGAAAAGAAAGATCAATTTACTCATGGGTGTTTTCCATTAAACGCAGAATAATGCGACAGTTCGCTGCGGTGTTAAAATGCGTCGTGATGTAGGCATGTCGTTGGTCAAATTCTTCCTTTGTCATTTCGTGATTTTTCAAGCCCACAAAATGCAAGCGGTATTCTTTCGGTTCATCCGCTACAGTGCAGAATTGTTTCAAGCCACTTCCCTGAACCAGATTACTGTTCACCAACACATGACCAGCGCTGTGGATACACGCGAGTAGCTTCAACTTTATTCCAGAAGGTACGTTGGTATGCAACAAATGAATTTGCGCTTCTTGTATCAGTGTGTTCAATTGTTTCTCCGTTGGATTTCCGAGGACCTGAACGTTCATTTTGTCACAAAATGCCACCAAGCGCTTGCTCGGATTTTTTCCAGATACGACAATCGGAAAGGACGGGTCCATGACTTTATGAAGAGCGTTTAGGATCCAATAGACAGCTTGTTCATTTTCGGATACGGATAAATTGCCATGGATCAGTGCATAGCGTTTAATCGCTGCAAACCTTCCTTCAATTGGAGGAAAGGAAGCCGGTAAAAAATGGCTGTTTTGTTGGTATTGCTTAAAATAGTCCAGCTCACTTTCCTTGATGACAAAAACGTGCCTGGCCTTGGAAAGAATAGCTTCATATTTTTTCAATTTTCGTGCTTCCAAATGAAAGAACCAGCGTTTCAAAAACGATGAACCCATGGTCAAACCGCGGTAATAGTCGGGTTCAATGTTGTGCATCCGTGCAAAGGTCAGACGCTCTTCAATGGCAGGAAATTCCAAGAGGCCACATGTATGCAATCCTTCGAACAATATCGGATCACGGTCACCGCTTAAGGCCGTAAGCAATTCCTTCGACATTCTGGATTGGACAATAAAGGGCCGTTTTGAAAAGAGGTGTAAAATGGATTTTGTCCGCTTGTAATACTTCACGGTGCCGTATTTTTCCAATTCTGCTTGCTTTCCACGGCCATATTCAAACACATGAATAGTAAGATTCACTCCCAAAGTATGCAACGCTTGAATGCGGTAAAACATGTCAATAGCTCCACCATAATCTGCCGGAAAAGGCACATCGAGACAAACGATATGAAGGTGTTTATTGCTCAACGCGCGGATAGATTTTCTTTAGTACTTCTTTTTCTTTTTCCCAGTTTTCTGATGCAGCAGCTACGCGGCAATTGGCCTTTTGCGTAATCAATAAATCAGGGTGTTCTTGATAATAATGAATTGCACTGGCCAATGCTTTTGAGGTGAGTTCATCGATCACTGTACCCACTTGATGTGTTGTAATGATGTCTGCAACCTCAACGAGATTGGTCCCAATGAGGGGTGTCTCTGCGTGAATGTAATCGAAGACTTTATTTGGCAGGGAATAACGGTAGTTGTCACTCGTGGGCTTGTCGAGGGTGAGTCCGAGATCGGCGTGATGCGTGAAGGCCATCATTTCATTGTACGGACGTTTACCAAAAAACAGCACGCGATGTTCCAGTTCCTCACCCCTCACTTTTTCTTGCAGGTGTTCAATCACATCACCGCTACCCACAAAAATTAAGGTAACATCAGTGAGTAGTTTCATGGCTTCGACGGCTTCTTCGGCCCCACGATCAACATTAATTCCAGCCCCTTGCAGGATGACTAAAAATTGATGTTCAGGTAGTCCCAATTCTTTTCTTGACGGAATACTTTCTGGATGCCAACTGGGTGAAATATTTCGCACCACCTGAACATCTTTACCGTATTTCTCGGAATAAATACGTGCAATGGATTGATTTACGGT
>CANGIC010000094.1 GCA_947453795.1 Flavobacteriales bacterium | reverse complement strand
TTGGTCTTATAGCTTTCCGCATTCACTGTGTAAAAGCGGAACAGGCAACTTCGCCATAGGACCAGACATAAATAACCGTTGCGTCGTTTAGCAACATGGTCCTATAGCTTTCCGCATTTACTATGTAAAAGCGGAACAGGCAACTTCGCCATAGGACCAGACATAAATAACCGTTGCGTCGTTTAGCAACATGGTCCTATAGCTCAGTTGGTTAGAGCAACAGACTCATAATCTGTGGGTCCACGGTTCGAGCCCGTGTGGGACCACCCCACCCTAAAAGCCCCTAAAAAAGGGGCTTTTTTTTAGATAATTGAATTTCTTTTGAATCTTCTAAACAAATCTATCGAAAAATGTATTTTCTGCAAGTTTCGATAATTTACATATCTTTACCACATGAAACAGTATGTAAATCGCACAGAATATATATCAAGTTTACTTGCATACAAGGACAAAGATTTAATCAAAGTGATTAGCGGACTGAGACGTTCTGGGAAAAGTACGCTTCTTTCAATGTTTCGTGATCAACTATCAGATTTAGATATAGAAGGTAATCAAATTCATACATACAATTTCGAGTTACCAGAAAACTATTTGAATAAAACTTGGAATGAACTCTATTTTGAAATCAAGGAAAAGTTAATTCCGAATAAACAGAATTACATCTTTCTTGATGAAATTCAAAATATACCTAGTTTTGAAAGATTAGTGGATGGTTTATTTGCTTCAGAAAACACTGATGTCTACGTAACTGGCTCAAATGCATACCTTCTTTCCAGTGAACTCGCCACGTTGTTAAGTGGTCGCTACGTTGAAATTTCTATATTACCCTTTTCATTTAAGGAATATTTAAGCGCAAGAAAAATAGATTTCTCAAATAAATACCTCAATTACGAAGCTCTGTTTTTTGACTATGTAAATGAAACCTCTCTACCGAAAGGAACTGAAATTCGCGAAGAGGGCTTGGATAAAATAATGGAATATTTGGAAGCTATTTATACTACAATTATAGAAAAGGACATCACGCAAAGACATCAAATCAATGATAAACGTGCTTTTAGCAACATCGTGAAATTCATGGCATCCAATATCGGCAGCGCACTCTCGCCTAACAATATTTCAAAAATCCTTAAAAATGACGGACAAACAATACATCATTCAACAGTTGAAAAATACCTAGATTATTTGATTGAGAGTTTTGTGTTTTATAAGGTGAATCGTTTTGACCTAAAAGGAAGAAAACAATTGGCTACGCAGGAAAAATATTACTTAGTAGATGTAGGATTGTTAAATATTCTAATGGGAAAAGATAGAATCAGTAATCGTGGACATATTTTGGAAAATATTGTTTATCTTGAATTGCTTCGAAGAGGTAACAAAATCTGGACAGGGACAGATAGAACTTCTGAAGTTGATTTCGTATGTAGAACGCCTTTAGGAGACATCAACTATATTCAAGTTGCCTGGCTACTTTCAGACGAAAAAACGATGGAGAGAGAATTTAGTGCATTGGAGAAAATTAAGGATAATTATCCGAAATTATTACTAACAACAGATTCATATACCCAAAACCGAAGTGGAATTAAAATGCTTAATGTTTTTCAATGGTTGTTGGACCTTGATTAAGAATATTGTCCACATCCTCCCTCAAAAAGTTCGATAGTTCAGACCTTTGGACCACCTTACCCTAAAAGCCCCTAAAAAAGGGGCTTTTTCGTTTAGAAAATCTAATTAATTTCAGTACTTCTTTAATAGTTCAAAAAGTGCCGTATTGATATACAGCGTTTCCTTCCAAACCTTTTTTGACTGAAGAACTCCAATATTCTCAAGTGCCTTGAGGTATTTTGCCGCAGTAATACGTGAGATTGACAATCGTTTTTCCAAATATTCACTCTTACTGTACGGATGCTCAAATAGTAATTCGATCAATTCTTTACTGTAGATCTTCGGAATCTCCATTCTTGTCTTCTCCTTGGTCTGTTCAAAAAGCGTATTAATTTCTGTAACCTGGTTTATTGTCGCGTTGGCAGTTATTTCAACTCCTTTCAAAATATAAAGAATCCAGTCTTCCCATTTATTATTCGTTCGTACCTCTTGGAGTAGTCGGTAATATTCTGACTTATGTTCAATGATGTAGCCGCTAAGAAATAATACGGGTTGTTCCAGCAGACCAGCCATAATGAGATAGAGAATATTAAGAATCCTTCCTGTGCGTCCATTCCCATCATAAAACGGGTGTATGCTCTCAAATTGATAATGTTGAATAGCCATTTTTATCAAATGAGGAATTTCGTCTTCATCAAGATTGATAAACTTTTCCATATTGCTCAGCAGCGAATCGATAACATCTGTTTTATCAGGCGGGGTATAAATAACCTT
This sequence comes from Flavobacteriales bacterium, assembly GCA_947453795.1. Taxonomy (GTDB): domain Bacteria; phylum Bacteroidota; class Bacteroidia; order Flavobacteriales_D; family Crocinitomicaceae; genus M0103. The sequence goes on along the minus strand of CANGIC010000094.1, from coordinate 6,921 downwards.
TCCCGTTGCTGAATTTCTCAATGCAGTTCCGGGTAGTTTTCTTATACCCGCATTATTCTCTTCAAGAATTTGCTGGATTTCAATAATCGTATTGATAGTAAGGATGTTTTTTTTCTGGATTGTTCTGAATCCAAATAACATTGCCTCCCTATACCTCAATACTTCTTTGGTGGAAGTATCGATTTGATCTCCTTTTGCTGATAATGCTTGGTACAATTTATCTTGCGTAGTTATTACATTTTCTATTTCTGAACTTGCTCTTGCTTCTTTTAGGATAACGGCATTGAGTAAAATTTCTGGATTAGGTAAAATATGTATTATCCCTTTTAACTCAGCAAGTGCAACTGAGGATTTCACCAATTGCTTTAAAATAGTTACGGATTCAATAAATTCCTTTGCGGGGGGCAATATGGGTAGATCATTAAATGGAATCTCATAATTATCTTTTATGCCCCTTTCTTTTTTTGTCATGTATAGTATTTTAACGTAAACGCATTGTCATGTAAATATATTAATTAAATTTATACATGAGAAAATTCTCATGTATAAATAATTCACTTTTCAAATTCTATCGAAATCTTCTCCACATCCTCCTTCAACACGTTCGATATTTCAGACGTTTGGCCCACCAAAACAGAGTGAGAGTGAAGTGCGAGAGCGGTTCGCTCCACTCTAGTTTTACTTCGCTCCTTGCTCTGAGCTCGAAGGGCAACTCTCAACCTCACACTTCAGCTACATCTTGTAAATCCTTGAACAAGTTCGATAGTTCAGACCTTTAGCCAACCATTAAAAAACTCAGTAAGTCCTGTATTTACTGGACTTTTTGCTTTATTGAACCTTTATCAAACTCCTCAAAAATTAATTTTTAAAACCGTAAACGACATCATCTATGACGAACTGATGGGGATGCCCTTTTTTGGTGCAGTGCAGAAATTGAATCTATTTTAACCCACTGAAATGATACCCCATTCGCCGTAAAGAAAAAGGTTTATTTTTTGTCAATTGCCTACCTTTGTTCCCGCAAAGCAATCCAGCATGAAGCTACATTTATTTTCACATACGATCTTAAAGGCGAACTTTCGTCTCCTCTTATTGGTAATAGGCGTTTCCTGTTTCGCATTCGCATTTGTGTTTGATGAATTTTCGGAAACAAGCACGCATTCACATGCAAAACCAATCAAGGTCGGTGTGGATACTTCTGAAATTCACCGCTTTTCTTCAAATCAAGGGAGCAACGAAAAGTTAAACTACTATACATACCTCCCCAATAAGGTCAATGATTCGATGCAAGTGATATTCGTGATGCACGGCACGGATCGAAATGCAATGGATTATTTGGACGCTTGGATCGACTTTGCAGATTCCAACAATTACTTGATTGTTGCACCAGAATTCCGTGAACTAATGAAAGAGGAAACTTTTGATTATCAAGAAGGAAATATGTGGAACCAACAGCACGAATGGAATCACAAGGACGATTGGGCCTTTTCTACCGTAGAACGCATCTTTCATGTACTGAAATCAAGCAATGCTCTCGCCGTAGATTCATTTCTCATTTTTGGTCATTCCGCAGGGGCTCAATTTGTGCACCGTATGGTACTGTTCATGCCAGAAGCACACATTAAACGGGCATTTGCTGCCAATGCAGGGTGGTATACTTTTCCAAATCAAGAGGAAAAATTTCCTTACGGAATAAAGCATACAACAATCACCGATCAAACCTTGACGCATGCCTTCCGTAAGAAACTTTTTGTTTTGCTTGGTTCGGATGATGTGAAAAGCGACCACCTTCGTGAAACAAAAAATGCAAACAAGCAGGGGCGAACACGTATACAACGCGGCACAAAGTTCTTTAAATACTGCGCGAAGAAAGCGATAGAGCTCAATGCAGAGTTCAACTGGACAAAAAAATTAATCAAACACACGGGACACAACTACTTGCTCATGAGTAAGGAAGCCCAGAAGATGATCCACAAACTTTAAGGAAATTATACGCCTTATAGACCTACATCAACAGCAGTGTCACGTCCTTAGAACTTCAGTTTTCGGCAACTTTCAGAAATTGAAAAAAATTAAATCTCGGGCGTTTTTTCTCTCCAAGTGCAACGGATTTTCTCCGAAATATACCTGCAACTTTTTATCCGAAGTCAATACCCAACTCCAACAAAATTTCTTGGCGTTCGTCGAGTTCCAAAATGTATAAATCGTCAATGGCGGAATAGGAGGTAGTGAAGCCGCGGTAGATCTCAATTTTTTCAGCGCGGTTTTTTGTAGCTAGGAATAACGCGTTTTCTGTGTGAATGATAGATTTATCTTCCGTTTTTGTAAATCCGAAATCTGGAAAGTTTTCTCGGAGGAAATCATGTAGGTATTCTTCATTGGCTAAAAGACTCTCCTGCTGCTTGGGATAAGGGAGATAATTAGTAGCCACTTCTACCAATTCATACTCGTCCGCTTGTTGTAGAAGCTCCCAGAAATAGGCATTGTTCGTTAGTTGTTTCATATTTTTCTTCATTCGTTTTTTAACTTTTAACAAAGAAAAATAGCCACTCCGTAAACTATGTACGCACTGAAAAATGATTGAAGAAAATGTATTGTAATGTTTGTGAACTTAATTGCCAATACAATTAAAATCTTCCCCCTACCTGATCACATTCACATGGCCCACCACCATTTTCCGTTCATCCGTATCGGTGGTCTTGAACTCAATCTTCCAGGTGTAAACGCCATCCTGAACAACGGTAATTTCACTCATGCCGCCATAACTGCCGTCCCAGCCTACAGTGGCGTCGTGTGACTCAAATACGATTTCACCCCAACGGTTGTAGATGTACAAGTTGTAGTCGGTAGGATCAAAGCCGGAAGTGAAGATCGGTTGAAAAAATTGATTGTATTGATCGTCATCTGGCGTGAAGCAGTTCGGGATGTAAAACAACAAATCTTCCTTGATTTGAATGACCGAACTCGTTGAATCAATGCAGCCCGAAGGTGAGGTGGCGATAAGAATAACCTCATAATTTCCCAACGGCATTCCGGTGTAATCGTGCGATGGATTGATGTCTGTCGAAGTAGACGAGCCATCGCCGAAATTCCAAACATAACTCACCGCTCCAATCGTGGTGTTGTGAAAACTAGTTTGTGAGTCATACTGATTAATGATGGCTGGAACTGCAAAAAAGGAGGCCATCGGAGGGGCTTCCACACAAACTAGGTTTTGTTGATTCAGCGTGTTTACACAACCGTTGGCAAAAGTAACTGTGAGGGAAATGTCGTAGCATCCGTAATCAACAAAGGTGTTGGTCACCGTGCCACAGCCATTTTGTGTGGTACCATCGCTGAACGACCAAACGCAATCGATTGAATTCGCAGTTGTGTTGGAGAAGTTGACGACCAAGGGCGAACATCCTAAGGTGACATTTGGTGTAAAATTCACCGGATCAATGGCATAAAATTGAACAAGAACATCATCGGTATTTTCGCAGCCCGCAGCAGTCGTTCCTACGACGGTATAGGTACTTATGTTGCCGCTCGGAACGAATGCCAATCCGTCTGTGACGCCATTGTTCCAAGTGTAAGTATCCGCTCCGCTACCTGTCAAGACAGTACTTGCTCCCGGACAGATCGTGACATCATTTCCGGCAAATACGGTAGGTATGGGATTCACCACAACCTGCAGTTGATCGGTATTGATGCAGCCATCTGCGGAGGTCCCCGTTACGGTATATATTGTTGTTGTGCTCGGGGTAAAGGTGACACCATCGGTGATGCCGTTGTTCCATGAATAGGTCGCACCACCAGAGGCGTTTACGCTCGTGCTTTCGCCATCGCAAAGCGCTTGATCTAGTCCGGCGGAAACAGGAGGAAGGGGGTGAACGGTAATCGTAAAGCTAGCTGGTGCGCCAACACAGGTGCCTATTGTAGGTGTAATGGTAATGGTAGCGACCTGATCAATCGTTCCATTGTTTGTTGTTGTAAAACCTGGTAGATTTGCATTTCCACTTGCCGCCAAGCCAATCGAAGTGTTGGAATTCGTCCACGCGTAAGTGGTGCCAATGGTTGAACTGGTAAAGGGTACTGGTGACAGGATCACTCCGGGACATGCGGCCAAATCGATGGGAATATCCATCGTAGTTTGTGGGGTGACTATCACATCTATTTGCGCCAAAGGTCCTTCACAGCCATTGCTTGTTTGGGAGACATAATAGCTGACCGTTCCTGGTGTTGTGGTCGATGGAACTGGCGCTGTTGCACTTCCTACACCTCCCGCGGGCACGGTATACCACAAGAGGTTCGCACCAGTTGCAGTGAGAGCAGTTGCCGTAGCTCCCTGACAATAGGTGACATTACTCACGGTAGGTGCTGCAGGCAACGGATTGACCGTAATGATGACCGATTCTGTAGCGGTACATCCCGCGAAGTCGGTTCCATTCAAGATAGCGGTATAGGTTCCTGCATTGGCATAGGTAATCGCATGCGGCCCGTTCCCTGTTGCGCTCGGTTGGGAGCCACCATTGGAAAAATTCCAATTCAATCCACCGGCCACATTCGTTGAGGTAGAGCCATTGAAAACGACTGTTTCGCCAGGACAAATGCTCACGGGTGCTGCGGTGATGTTTGGATTCGGACCTTGAAATGTTCCGCTACCACCAAAGTTCACGGTGAAACCCATGTTGGCACTGAAGTTATTGACAAGAAGCGCGTAGGTCGTTCCAGGTGTCATGTTAATGAACTGACAATAGGCATTTTCACCAGGATCGCAGTTTGGGTCCTCCACAATACTCACATCGGTTAAACTCAATCCTGTCGAGCCATTGGCATTGAGACAAGAAGAGGAATTGCACCTGAGCACCGTGCGAGGTCCGCATGGATTGGTCGTACTCAATTGGTAGACAATAAAGTCGATGTCATCCATTGGATTCAATGGTGTGATATCGAGTGTAAAGGTCCCCGCTGTTCCGCAGGTCCAGTAAAACCAAGATGAATTTCCTTCGTCCGCACCAAAAGCGTTCTCCAGACATGTTGATGCTTCGGGCTCGTCATTGTTGAGTCCACCGCCACTTAAGGTCCCAACGCTGACTGGACTTTGGTTGCACAAAAAGGCCGCACCGCCGCAGTCCGCACCGGGATTCGCTGAAGGCGTATAATTATTCAGACAAAGTTCAAACGTTCCCTCGTTGGCTGGCGTTGTTGAGACACGGATGTAATAGACCGAACCGGGAATCATTGCTCCCTCATAGAGTTGGACAATACCCGAACCAGCAGCGGAATTGCACCCTTGCTCATTGACCGTTGTGGCGCAGTCGCCATTGTAAATCGCAATGGCAGGATTCCACATGGTGCCTCCATTTCCTGAACCTCCCACAGAAATTAATGCATCCGTTCCTGTCGCGGTAAATTGAAACCAGACATCTTCGGTATTGGTTGCGCCAAAGCAAGTGGGGTTAGACCAAGTACCAACAGTTGACCCAATATTTGTGTAAAAGGCAGCCCCTGAACAATAATTCGACACATTGTTTAATTGCAACGCCGTAAGGCAATCGTCCCCTTGAGCAAAGGTGAAATTGAACCCTGCTAAGCAAGTGAAAAAGAACAAAACTAGAGTATGTCGATTTGCAGTTTTCATGCGTACATGCGAACGGTTTTTTTTAAAAGCAGTAGTTTAACGACCCCAATATATAACAAATATTGGAGTTTGTGCTCGGTCATAACAGTTTTCACAAGCGATTCTTAAAACCCGCGAAAAAAGAGTTGTCGTTGAGTCTTTTGAATATAATCGTACTTTAGTAATGTAATTGCTATTTTTATTCCTCATGAAATCTATTTTTTCGCTTGTCATTTTTCTATTGCTAAGTGTTTCCTCCTTCTCCCAATTGACTTCATTGGCTGGACTCCATCCCGCCTTGCCTGGAGAAATTGATCATTCTCAACCGATGATGATCGACGGTGTCACAACGCCGGTTTTTTCTCCTGAAGGGGTACAAATAGCCCCAGAGAAATTGGGGGAATATTTCTCATCGGGTGAATTGACTCTTGAGCCCTATTGCAACGATAAAAAAGAGGTGAAAGCTTTTGTTTTTCGCAAATTATCCGAGGAAGAAAAAAAGATGATGAGCAAAATGATGGTCCCCGTAGATGAAATTTCAGCAGAAGAAAAAAATCATCCCATCGATGGCGTATTGACCGATATGAAAGGCAACAAAGTTAAAATTTCTGATTTCACAGGAAAGGTGGTTGTCATCAACTTTTGGTTCATCGCCTGTAAACCATGCACCATGGAAATGCCTGAACTGAATCATGTGGTCACCGAATTCAACGGCAAAGATGTCGTTTTCCTCGGTGTCGCTCTAGACGAAGCTAAGGCCTTGAAAAAGTTCTTGAAGGAACATGCTTTCGACTACCGTATTTTTGCCAATAGTGATCAATTCGCCAACGAAATGGGGGTGATGTCTTTCCCAACGCATTTCGTCATCGGAAGAGATGGCATCCTACAGTTCAAAACGTCTGGATTTAGTCCAACGACTATTCCTACTTTAAAAGAAGCCATAAACGCGGCGCTAAATTAAGTTACGAGTTACGAGTTACGAACTTTGGTGGCTGAAGTGCGATAGCAGACTCGAAGCCACGAGTTACGAATTTTGTGATTACATCTTAGGTTTTCGAAGAATGAACAAGTCTTTTAGCGCAGCGGTCTTTTGTCTTACAGTCAGCCTCGGCTGACGGGTCCTTTGTCTATACTGAGCAAGCAAGTCGCCAACGAATCAATGTGTAAGTCAAGTACGGCTTTGTAGTTGTATTTACGGTATCCCCCGAAAAGTGCCATCGTAACTGGCAAAGGTCGACCGATCGCAAGCGATATTTCATTCACCCAATCAGAAAACACCTGTGCACATTCCACCCAGTGTTCCGTGTCGCAGTATCCGC
>CANGIC010000093.1 GCA_947453795.1 Flavobacteriales bacterium | reverse complement strand
TGGAAATCTCTTTGTACCAAAAAGCAGGTATCGGAATTGGTACGCAGGCAAACAACCCTTGGTTGCAAGAGTTACCAGATCCATTGACGAAAGTAACATGGGACAACTACATCACCATGAATCCATCTGAAATGGAAAAAGGTGGTTATGTGACAACATACGATCAAGAGCACGGATTGAACTTAGCAACAGTTACTGTAGGAGGTGCATCTGTAACATTGCCAGTTTATCCATTGCCAGGACAAGCGCCAGGTACCGTAGGTATCGCACTTGGATATGGTCGTGGTGAAAACGGTGAAGCGATTGGTAAAGCCGCATTCCAAACGAAAGAATATGGCGGTCATGCCGCATCAGAGGATGGGAAATTGATTCCAATCGGTGCGAATGTGTTCCGTTTCGTTCAAAACGAAAATGGTACGATGGCCTATGAAGTTTCTGGTTCAATCAAGAAAGCAGAAGGTACATACAGCATCGCAGCGACACAAATTCACCACACGGTGATGGGTCGTCACTCTATCGTTCGCGAAACAACATTGGATACATTTACAAATAAGGATAAGGAAGCGTACAATCCTGCGCACATGCTTCAAAAGCTGGACAAGGATGGTAACCACGTGGAACGTCCTGTAAGTGAGTTTGACCTTTGGGATGCACATCCAGTAGAAAAAATTGGACACCGTTGGGGTATGACCATCGACCTTTCTTCATGTATTGGTTGTGGTTCATGTTTGATCGCGTGTCAATCCGAAAATAACGTTCCTGTTGTAGGTAAAGATGAGGTAAGAAGAGGCCGTGAAATGCACTGGTTGCGTATCGACCGCTATTTTGCATCGGATGAAGAAGCAGCAGTAGGAACGCGCAAGGATGCAGAGACGTTCAGTTTTGATGAAGCAGAAATTGCGGCGATGAACCCGAAAGTCGTGCACATGCCAATGTTGTGTCACCACTGTAACCACGCTCCATGTGAGACGGTTTGTCCGGTGGCTGCAACAACACATAGCAATGAAGGATTGAACCAAATGGCGTACAACCGTTGTATCGGAACGCGCTACTGTGCGAACAACTGTCCGTACAAAGTGCGTCGCTTCAACTGGTTCAACTACCCATCCTACAAGAAGTTTACTGAAGTGAATCCTGCTCAGGATGACCTAGGAAGAATGGTGTTAAATCCAGATGTTACTGTGCGTACACGTGGTGTCATGGAGAAATGTTCATTCTGTGTACAACGTATTCAAGCAGGTAAGCTTGTAGCGAAAAAAGAATCGCGTCCTGTGATGGATGGTGATTTCGCTTCAGCATGTGTGGATGCTTGTCCGACGAACGCCATTACGGTAGGTGACTGGAATGACTTGAAATCAATGGTACGTTCAAGTGCCGATGACAAGCGTTCGTACCAAGCACTTGAAGAAGTTGGTGTTCGACCAAATATCTGGTACAAAGTGAAAGTACGCAATGAGAAAAACGATGTGTTGGATGCTTTGCAAGTTGCAGAAGGACACGGGAATAATAAGAAACATCATTAATTGATAAAAATCTGTTGTAATGCATAAGGAAGCAGCAATTAGAGAGCCCCTCATCTTAGGTCACAAGACCTATCACGATGTTACGGAGGATGTATGTAAACCAATTGAGGACAAAGCACCGCGCATGTGGTATATCCTTTTCGGTATTGCATTGATCATTGGCTTGTACGGAGTAGGTAGTATCTTGTACCTTCTCGGAACCGGTATCGGTGTTTGGGGATTGAACAAAACCATTGGATGGGCTTGGGATATCACCAACTTCGTATGGTGGGTAGGTATTGGTCACGCCGGAACCTTGATTTCAGCGGTACTTCTCTTGTTCCGTCAGAAATGGAGAATGGCGATCAACCGTTCAGCAGAAGCGATGACCATCTTTGCGGTATTCATGGCAGGATTGTTCCCGTTGATCCACATGGGTCGTCTATGGGTAGGTTACTGGACACTTCCTTTGCCTAACCAATTCGGTTCGTTGTGGGTAAACTTCAACTCACCACTTCTTTGGGACGTATTCGCGATTTCGACCTACCTCTCTGTATCGCTGGTATTCTGGTACATTGGTTTGATCCCTGACTTCGCTACCATTCGTGACCGTGCAAAGAAGCCGTTGTCGAAGAAAATGTACTCGATCTTGGCATTCGGATGGTCAGGCCGCGCAAAACATTGGAACCGTTTCGAACTTGTTTCTTTGGTTTTGGCAGGTCTCGCTACACCACTTGTATTCTCGGTTCACTCGATTGTATCCTTTGACTTTGCTACCTCAGTAATTCCTGGATGGCATACCACCATCTTCCCGCCATACTTCGTGGCAGGTGCGGTATTCTCTGGATTTGCGATGGTACAAACGCTCCTTCTCGTAATGCGCAAAGCAATGGGCCTTGAGGCGTATATCCACACAAAACACGTGGAATACATGAACATCGTCATTATGGTTACAGGGTCTATCGTTGGTGTTGCCTACTTGACGGAGTTGTTCGTTTCTTGGTACTCAGGAGTGGAATATGAATCATACGCATTCATCAACCGTTTCTCTGGTCCTTATTGGTGGGCATACTGGTCGATGATGACATGTAACGTAATTTCTCCACAGTTGATGTGGTTCCGTCCTTTGAGAAGAAGCTTGTTGTTTACCTTCATTATTTCGATTGTCGTAAACATCGGGATGTGGTTCGAGCGTTATGTAATTATCGTAACATCTTTGCACCGCGACTACCTTCCATCAGCATGGAGTATGCACTACCCAAGCCACATCGATATCGCGATTTATGTAGGTACGATTGGTTTGTTCTTCACATTCTTCTTGTTGTTTGCACGTTACTTCCCAGTACTTGCATTGAACGAAATCAAAACAATCTTGAAATCTTCAGGTGAATCTTACAAGAATGCACCTGATCATTCACACGACAATCACTCAAACCATTAATGTTAGGATCATGGCAGAGAAAGTAATGTATGCAATGTATGACGACGACGATGTGCTAAAAGATGGCGCAAAGAAGTTGGTTGCAAAAGGAGTTAAAATCGCGGAGGTGTTTTCGCCATTCCCGATTCACGGAATTGATCCAATCATCGGAATTAAAAATACCCGTTTGGGCATTATGGCCTTCATCTATGGGATCACAGGTACCATGTTGGCAACGTATGGAATGCGTTTCTTTATGGTGGAAGACTGGCCGATGAACATTGGAGGTAAACCAAACTTTACCTATTTGGATAACATCTTGGCGTTTATTCCAATCACGTTTGAGTTCACTGTTTTGTGTGCTGCTCACGGAATGGCAATTACATATTTGTTGAGAAACAAAACATTGCCGGGAATGCCCGCTCAAAACCCTGACCCAAGAACGACAGACGATAAGTTTGTTATGGAAATTCGCTTATCAGAAAATTCAGACTTCTCTGCGGAACAGTTGGAAGGAATGATTCGTGAAACAGGGATGATCGAATTGGATCAAAAAGATATTAAATAATTGCCAGGTATTGTAAGATACTGCGTCTGACACAAAAAATATATTAGACAGATGAAAATGAACTTCAAGGCATTAGCAGGTTTGACAATGATTGCAGTGACAGGATTTATTCTTGGCTCGTGTACATCAAATCCAGACAGCTCCGGATTGGAATACATGCCAGATATGTACCGTTCACCAGCAATAGAGCCGTATGTGGATTACGGTGAAGTACGCGGGAAAGAGCACATGAACATGAAAATGACATTGTCCGCAATGACACCACCGGCAGGAGCCATTCCTTACTATGGAACGGATTCAGCAACGGTATCGTTGATGCTGCCTTATTTCCGAAAAGCGAACATTGCTTTCCGCGAAACACACGGTATGTATGGTGCTGATTTGACAACAACAGACGAATATACCTTGGCCGCTTCGGACATGAATCCGTACAAAGTGACTGCTGCGAATTCGGAAGAGATTTTCAAAAAAGGAAAAGAATTGTACACGGCAATGTGTCAGCACTGTCACGGTGAAAAAGGCGACGGAAACGGACCAATGGTGATCAGTGGTGCGTATGCTGGAGTTCCAAATTACATGGACCGTGCAGCGGTATCGGATGGACAAATGTTCTACTCCATTTACTACGGTAAAGGCGCAATGGGATCGCACAGATCACAGTTGAACAAAAAGGAAATTTGGACCTTGGTACACTACGTAAATCGTTTCCAAGATCCAAATTATGGAAAGTTTGATGCAAATGGATTGGCAATGGCTGCTCCAGCTGCAGCGGATACAACAGCAGCGGCAAAGAAATAATAATCTGAATGACTACGAACATGGAATTCACAATTACGAATAGAGCAAAAACAGTAACATTGGCACTGATTGTTGTCGGTGTATTGTTCACAGCGATCGGTATCTTTACCGGAATGAGCGATCATCATTTTGCAACGCGTTTGCTTGCAAATGGATTAATCAATAGTTTCTTCTTCTTCGCAATAGGTTTAGGAGCTCTCTTTTTCTTGGCTTTGCAATATGCTACGGAAACAGGATGGTATGCTTCAGTGAAGCGCGTTATTGAGGCAGTAGCTGGTTTCCTTCCTTATGGAATGATGCTGATGTTGGTGACTTTGTTAACGATCACGTTTATGCATGGAGCACACATCTATTCATGGATGGATCCTGCAATGTACACGAAAGGAAGTCATCACTATGACGCCATTATCGCTGGTAAACGTCCTTTCCTCAATGAAATTTTCTTCTGGATTAGAACCTTGGTTTACATGGCTATTTATTACATCTTCTGGATGGGCTTTAGAAAGCGCTCGTTGTTGGAAGATTCAGTAGGTGGCACAGATCTTCACTTCAAGAACTACAAAAAAGGAGCAACATTCTTGGTATTCTTTGCTGTATTCAGTTCAACATCCTCTTGGGATTGGTTGATGTCGATTGATGTACACTGGTTCTCAACATTGTTTGGCTGGTACACCTTCGCAGGAATGTGGTGTTCAACAATGGTAGTTCTTGTGTTGACAACACTTTATTTGAAAAAATTAGGTTACTTGCCAAATGTGAACGATAGCCACATCCATGACCTTGGAAAATGGACATTCGCAACTTCTTTCTTGTGGTCATACTTGTGGTTCTCTCAGTTCATGTTGATCTGGTATGCCAACATCGGTGAGGAAGTAGCATATTACATCATGCGTATTGAGAATTTTAAAGTGCTTTATTTCTCCATGTTCTTGATCAATTTCGCCTTCCCTATGTTGATTTTGATGTCAAGAGATGCCAAAAGAAATGCTGGAATCTTGACCTTAGTTGGTTTGATCATTCTTACTGGACACTGGTTGGATGTTTATATCATGGTATCTGCAGGAACTTTAGGGGCGAATGCTAAATTTGGATTCTTGGAACTGGGAATGGTACTCGCAGTGCTAGGTTTCTTCATTCGAATGATTTTAGTGAACCTTACGAAGGCACCACTTACACCGGCGAACCACCCATTCTTGGATGAAAGTGTTCACCACGAAATATAATTTGAATTTATTTTATCACAGATAATTGACTAAAGATGTTAAGTAAATTAATCGCACTTCTCGTAATCGTTCTAGGTGTTGTAGCTATCGCTCAATTGGTTCGTGTATACGAATTGTCATCAAAACTCCGCAACCGCGGTGAACACGAAATTACAGATCGTGACAATAACCTTAATGGACGAATGATGTTCCTTTTTGTTATTGCGTTGTATGCATTTTTTCTTTGGTTGGTTATTCGTTTCGGATGGACCGGAAGAGGAGAAGCAGCTTCAACAATTGGTCGTGAAACAGATTGGTTGCTGAATGTAAACTTTGCAGTGATTATTGCTGTTTTCCTTTTGACGAACACGTTGTTGTTTTACTTCACCTACCGCTATGTGCGCAAAGATGGGGTAAAGGCATTCTATTATCCACACAACAACAAGTTGGAGATGCTTTGGACGGTAGTTCCTGCTTGTGTCCTTGCGGTGATTATCATCCTCGGATTGAAAAAGTGGAATGATGCAACCTCAGCGGCTTCGGATGAAGCGATACGCGTAGAATTGTTCTCGAAGCAGTTTGATTGGACGGCACGTTATTCTGGGTATGACAATATCCTAGGAAAGTTCGACTACAAATTGACAACGGATAAAAATGAGTTGGCATTGATGACAACAGCGACAATTGACAGTGCGATCTTCGCTATGGAACATGGGGTTACTGGTATTGATTCACTTGAGTCTAAATTGAACAACCGTAAAATCATGTTGGTTCCTGAGGAACGTGAGAAAATGGAAACTGACCTTTCTCGCAAGCAACGATTGATTCGTTTGTTGTATCAAATGCGTGCACACCACGATTCAAAAATGGACCGTGCTGCAGAAGATGACATCATTCAAAAAGATACATTGTACCTCTGCGCAAACAAAGAATATGAATTTAATTTCCGTGCGAAGGATGTATTGCACTCGGCTTATTTCCCACATTTCCGAGCACAAATTAATACAGTGCCTGGAATGACAACACGGTTCAAGTTTACGCCAGACATCACAACAAAGGAAATGCGCGTGAAGAAAAATGACGCGAAGTTTAACTATATTTTGATGTGTAACAAGATTTGTGGTGGAGCGCATTACAAAATGAAAATGATTGTTGTTGTGTTGTCTGAAAAGGAATACAACCAATGGATGAAAGGTGCACAGGCGAAAACCTTCAAAACGATTTTCTCGCCAGCTCCAGCACCTGCAGCTGCGCCAGCAACAGGAGCAGATACAACAGGGGTGGTAGTAGATACAATGGCAATGCCTGCACCAGTTAAATAATTAAGATTTACAACTCTTTAAATAAAGTCAAATGTCAGCAATAGCGCACGAAGAACACGGACATCACGAAGCACACGGTCATCATGACCATGAGCACCATGAAGAACATTTCGTTTCGAAGTACATCTTCAGTCATGACCACAAAATGATCGGAAAACAATTCTTGATCACGGCGGTGTTCATGGGAGTTGTGGCCATGTTACTTTCAATCCTTTTTAGAATTCAGTTGGCTTGGCCAGGTGAAAGTTCTGATTTCCTATCTTTCTTCCTCGGTGAGACTTGGGCGCCAAACGGTGTATTGAAAGAAGATATGTACCTCGGACTTGTAACCATTCACGGTACGATCATGGTCTTCTTCCTCTTGACAGGTGGATTGTCAGGTACTTTCTCGAACATCCTTATTCCTTTGCAAGTAGGTGCACGTGATATGGCATCTGGGTTCCTGAACATGCTTTCGTTTTGGTTCTTCTTTATCTCTTCGATTTTAATGTTCTGCTCTTTGTTCATCGAGACAGGACCAGCTATGGCAGGTTGGACAGTTTATCCTCCTCTTTCTGCATTGCCACAAGCAGTGTCTGGTTCAGGTCTTGGAATGACGATGTGGTTGTTCTCTATGGCTATCTTCATCGCTGGTTCGTTGATCGGTTCCTTGAATTATATTGTTACTGTATTGAACTTGCGTACAGCAGGGATGACAATGACAAGACTTCCGCTAACCATTTGGGCGTTCTTTGTAACGGCAATTCTTGGGGTGCTTTCATTCCCGGTTCTTCTTTCTGCAGCGTTGTTGTTGATCATGGACCGTTTGGCGGGTACAAGTTTCTACCTTTCTGACATCATTGTTGGTGGTGAAATGTTGACTAACCACGGTGGATCTCCTTTGTTGTTCCAACACTTGTTCTGGTTCCTAGGTCACCCTGAAGTATATATCGTACTTCTTCCTGCCTTGGGTCTTTCTTCTGAAATTATTTCTACGAACTCCCGTAAACCAATCTTTGGTTACCGCGCGATGATCGGTTCTATCTTGGCGATTGGATTCCTCTCCTTCATAGTATGGGGTCACCACATGTTCGTTACAGGGATGAATCCATTCTTGGGTAGTGTCTTTGTATTTACAACTTTGTTGATTGCGATTCCTTCAGCGGTTAAAGTATTTAACTACTTGACTACGCTATGGAAAGGATCTTTGGTACTTACTCCAGCCATGTTGTTTGCGATTGGATTGGTATCTACTTTCATCACAGGTGGAGTTACGGGTATCATCCTCGCGGATTCAGCGTTGGATATTGCTGTTCACGACACATACTTCGTTGTTGCTCACTTCCATATTGTAATGGGTATGTCGGCGGTATTCGGGATGTTTGGTGGTGTGTACCATTGGTTCCCTAAGATGTATGGTCGAATGATGAATACACGTTTGGGTTATGCGCACTTCTGGATTACAATCATTGGAGCATACGGAGTATTCTTCCCAATGCACTTTGTTGGATTGGCTGGAGCGCCACGTCGTTACTACGATTATTCAGTATACGGTGAATTCGATCAAGGATCACTAGATATGATGATGGACTTGAATGTAATCATTACTGTATTTGCCATTTTTGCAGCGTTAGGTCAGCTCTTGTTCTTGTTCAATTTCTTCTACAGCATCTACCGTGGTCCTGTAGCGCCTCAAAACCCGTGGAATTCAAATACACTTGAATGGACAACACCAGTTGAGCACATTCATGGTAACTGGCCAGGAGAATTGCCAACAGTTCACCGTTGGCCGTATGATTACTCTAAGCCAGGGGCAGATACGGATTTCATTCCGCAGAACGTTCCGTTGGCTGAAGGTGAAGAAGAACATTAGTCAAACTGAATAAAATACTTACAAGGCCTTCCGTGAATGAACGGAGGGCTTTTGTATTTTTGTAAAAAACCAATCCATTGGAAGAAGAGGAATCATTCGATTATCGTCAGGAAGTTCAAAACGGAGGTGAACAGGAATATGATAAGGTGCTTCGCCCGAAGAAACTATCAGATTTTGCTGGTCAACCTTCCGTAGTAGAAAACCTTGAGATTTTTGTCAAGGCCGCAACCCTGCGCGGAGAACCCTTGGATCATGTGCTCTTACACGGACCTCCTGGACTCGGAAAAACGACCTTAGCCAATATTATTGCGAACGAATTGAATGTTGGGTTTAAGGTGACAAGCGGACCTGTCTTGGATAAACCGGGGGACTTAGCTGGATTGCTTACGAATCTTAGTGAAGGTGATGTCCTCTTTATCGATGAAATTCACCGACTAAGTCCTGTCGTTGAGGAATATCTCTATTCGGCTATGGAGGATTATGTCATAGACATACTCATCGATAGCGGTCCAAATGCACGAAGTATTCAGATCACCCTAAATCCGTTTACGCTCATTGGAGCAACAACGCGCTCAGGATTGTTGACTTCCCCTTTGCGCGCGCGATTTGGTATCAATTCTCGTCTAGAGTATTACGACGCAAAAAC
>CANGIC010000092.1 GCA_947453795.1 Flavobacteriales bacterium | reverse complement strand
TGAATCGCATAAATAATTCTACTTATTTTTCAAATGGATGACTTGGCAATTGATTTTGGGTCAAAGCTGGCCAATGGAAGTTATGACCTTTCGGTGGTAACGAATACGCGATCGCGGTCAATTTGTTCGTTCAATGCCGCAAAGAAGGCATCGCGCTCATCGACTTCAATACAGTCGAGTGGGAAGTCCAATTGCAAGTCTTTGATGTAGTGGAAGTACACGGAATCTTGGTGAATCGTTACGCGACGCAACCCCGTGAAATAAGCCAACACCACATCTCGGTCGGCGACAATTACCGCTTTCGAGGTTACCCCAGCTCTGAATTTTTTACCGATGCCGCCCACGAAAAGAAAGATGATGTTGTCCACGGTACAAAACAGGTAGCCAGCGGCCGGAACAATCGCTAGTGGAGTAATGGTGTAAAGGGCATAACCGATAAATCCAAGGACAAAGGCCTCGAGCAAGGTATAGACGATGATGCGTTTCATCCGATTGCTGCTTACGGGAACATTCCAACGAAAACGCTCTGTTTTGTTAATGATGCGCATGCCCATCCAACGGCGGATGCTTCGACGAAGGTTGATGATGAAAATAAGTAAGCCCAATCCAAGAAAGATTTCTGACTTATAGGGAATGCTTGCTCCAGTCGTCTTTAAAAAATCTACAGGTAAGTCAAATCCCACATAAATGGTCATCGCCATTGTAGGGAAAAGCAAAAACAAGAGGAGTGCGTTGATGAATTTATTCATTTGGAATCATGGATAATTTGCGTTTCAGTGCTTCAATTTTACTTTTGGAGGCATTGATTTTTGCTTCGACCTCTTTTTTCAAAGCGTCGGCACCTTTCGAATTGGCAAAGAAACCAAGGTTGTTTTCGTATTGACGGATTTCGTTTTTCAATCCTTCAATTTGTTGACGAATCTCTGATTTTTCACGAGAAAAGGCACGTGAAGCATCTTGACTGCCTGCCAAGGTATCGATTCGTGCTTGGAACATCACTTTTTCCTTCTCAGCACCTTCGAGTTTGATTTTGGAGTAATGGCTGTCAATGGCTGATTTATAGGCATTGTAAACGCTGTCCTTAACTTTCATGGGTACGCGTCCTACAGCATTGAAGGCGGTGGTGAAATCGCGTAAGTCATCAAGTGCTTGTTTTTTGGATTCTGGAACGACGTAATTTTCGATCTGTTGAATGATCGCTTGTTTAGCAGCGAGATTCGTTTCAAACTGCTGGTCTTGTTCACCGTAATGCTTTTGTCGGGCATTGAAAAAAGCGTCGCAAGCCCCGCGGAATTCAGACCAAAGTTTCTGCTCTATTTTTTGTCCAGCATGGCCCGAATCTTTCCATTTTTTCTGCAACACCACCAATTGATCGGCGGTCGCTTTCCAATCGGTTGATGATCTTAACGCGTTGGCTTGGTCGATCAATGCACGCTTCGCCTCAGCAATGACGGAATATTTTTCTTGAATCTTGCCGAAGAATTCTTTTTTTCTTGCAAAGAATATATCACAAACACCTCGGAATTCCTGCCATACTTCTTCATTTTCTTTCCGTGAACCAAATCCAATGTTTTTCCATTGTTCTTGGCATTCGAGCAGTTTTTCGGTAGTATCTTCCCACTGTTTATTGGTAGAAATACCTTCACTTTGCGCGATCAGCTCTTTTGCTTTTTCCAATAAATCACGCTTCTGTTGAATGTTTGCCGCCAGTGCACTGCGTCGACCTTCATAATGCACATTGATGCGCTCATAGATGGTACGCACATGTGCCCAGTACAACTCTTTCAGTTTTTCCCATTCCTCATTGGGTACAGGTCCAACTTCTTCCCATTCATTTTGCAGGGATTTGATCATCGA
This sequence comes from Flavobacteriales bacterium, assembly GCA_947453795.1. Taxonomy (GTDB): domain Bacteria; phylum Bacteroidota; class Bacteroidia; order Flavobacteriales_D; family Crocinitomicaceae; genus M0103. The sequence continues at coordinate 7,557 of CANGIC010000092.1, read as the reverse complement.
TTCCAAGTCGCGCACGGATTCACTTTTCGCTAGGGCTTCCAATTGTCCAATGATGGCTTCTTTGAGCTGGAGGTTGCGCTTTAAATCGTGCTCTTTCAGTTCGCGGTAAATGGTAATCTGGTAGTTGAATTGCTCCAACAATTTAGAATACTCCTGTTGAATGTCATTTCGTTTATCACGAGCGATGTCACCGACATTTTTCCACGTTTCATGAATTTCTTTGAATGCTTTGAATGCTGCACCAATGTTTTCTTCGTTTTGGATAATGTGTTTCAGGCGCTCAATCAGTGCTTTTTTCTGATTTAAATTGGCCGTTTCCTCTGCTTCCTTGGCCTTAAGTACAGCGGTTTTACTCTCACGGTAAGCGTTGTACAGGGCATAAAACTCCTCCTTAAGTGGCTTTATATCCATCGGTTCATAGGCCTCACCATTGACTTCAGCTTCCATGCTTGCTACTTGATCCTTTCGCTCTATTTCGAGCAGTTGGTCATCAAATTTTGATTTAATCTCATTGATTTCTCGGCTTACGGCCAATACATCTTCTTGCAAGGCAAGTGTTTTTAAATCATCGATAAGTTGCTGGATTTCCATGGTGGAATATAAATAAGGAGATGGGAGATTTCGTTAGATGGAGGAGTGGTGACCCATATTAAAGTCGGTAAGGGCAACAAATTGTTCGATGCGGGCATCCACATCTTCGCGTGTAATTTCAAGAAGACGTTCAGTACCAAATTTCTCCACACAGAATGAGGCCAACGCGGAACCCGCAATAATGGCACGCTTCATATTTTCAAAAGAGGTGTCATCGGTAGCCGCAATATAACCCATAAAGCCACCGGCAAATGTGTCACCAGCACCAGTCGGGTCAAAAACATCTTCCAATGGCAAGGCAGGAGCAAAGAACACCTTTTCACCGTGGAACAATAAGGCACCGTGTTCCCCTTTTTTAATAATCAGGTACTTCGGACCCATCGCACGAATGGCTTTGGCTGCTTTCACTAAAGAGTATTCTTTCGACAGTTGTCGTGCTTCTTCGTCATTTATGATCAATAGGTCAACCATAGACATGGTTTTTGCCAAATCGTCCATGGCGATATCCATCCAGAAATTCATGGTGTCCATGGCGATCAATTTCGGACGAACAGCCAAACGATCAATCACGGTGCTTTGCACTTGTGGACTTAAATTTCCAAGCATTAAATAAGGAGTTCCTTGGTAGGATGCGGGAATAATCGGGTCGAAATCTCCAAGAACATTCAATTCAGTCACGAGTGTGTCGCGCGAATTCATGTCGTTGTGGTAGCGGCCAGACCAGAAAAAGGTCTTTTCCCCTTGACGAATTTGCAATCCTTCTGTATCAACGCCTTTGGATTTTAGTGTTTCAATCATTTCCGAAGGAAAATCATCCCCAACTACAGCAACAATGCGCTGGTCGCGGTTAAAAAAGGAGGAGGATAAAGCAATATAAGTTCCTGCACCACCAATGATTTTATCTGTTTTTCCAAAAGGTGTTTCAATCGCATCAAAGGCAACGCTGCCGACAGTAAGTAAACGCATGTTTTTTTTTAAGCAAAGATAATACAATGTATAAAAGAGTTGGAGGTGAAAAGGGGAAACATCAAGGTGTTTTGACTGATTCAGAAATAAAATCTTCCAATTTGTAACAATATTATCCGCACTTCCGTTGAAGGAGGCAACAAACACCTGTTAGGGTAAAGATTTATGAGACAAATAGGGCGTAAAATAGGGCGATTTTCACTGTGGTTTTTCGGAATCATCGTTGGAATTATGCTGCTGATTTCCGGCGGTTTGTATGTCTTTAAGGATGAAATCTGTGGGAAAGTTGTTCAGGAAGCCAATAAATACCTCAACACGAAAGTTACGGTTGCCAATGTGGACTTGACCTTTTGGGGGACCTTCCCGAATCTTTCTGTTGATTTAAATCAAGTGTTTATCCGTGACGCTGTTGCCAATGCTACCGATCGCGACACCTTGTTGTATACGGAGCAAATTCGTTTGAAATTTAATGCCATGGATATCTGGCGTGAAAATTACACAGTGCAATCCATTGAGGTTGGTAAAGGGACCTTGCAGTTGAAGATTGATTCTACAGGTGCGGATAACTATACCATTTTTAAGCCGACCAAAGAGGAAACTTCCTCTGGTGCAGAAATAAAACTCAACGAGGTGCTTGTTTCTGGGATGCGCTTCAAATACATCAACGAGGCAACTGGTCAGCGCTACCGAACAGATATTCATCAATTGGCAATGAACGGTAAGTTTACGGATACACGGTATACGGTACATGCCGCAAGTTCACTGAAAGTACGTCAAGCCAAAAGTGGTGATATCACCTTGATCTCCAATAAAAAAGCATCCTTCGATCTGGATTTGAATGTAGACCGTGAGAAAGGAACTGTTGAAATTCCTGATGCACGCATCTATGTCGCTAACCTACCATTCAAGGTGAAAGGCGCTGTTACGAATGAAGCCATGGATTTTGAAGTGCATGCCGACAATGTACAACTGGAGGATATTGCCAACAACATGGTTGAACGTGAAACCAAGGATATCAAGCGATTCGAAGGAACAGGAAATGTGTTTTTCAACCTATTCATTCATGGAAATCTTACCACAACCGATCCTACAGAGATAGACTGCGATTTTGGTGTTACGAATGGTTCGCTAAGAGAGCCAACAAAGAAATTGCGCATCAACAAGGTGCATGTTGCGGGAAAATACAGCAACAAAGGGGGGAAGGATAAAGAGTTTCTTCACTTGAATGAGCTCAATTTCACTACTCCGGCTGGGCCGTTTAAAGCAAATATGCACATCACTCATTTTGATGCACCTGAATATAGAGGTAAGGCAAATGGTGTATTGAGCTTGAAAATGGTTCATGCACTGTTTAACATTCCTTATGTAGAAACAGTTTCTGGCCAAGTGCGCATGTCGACAGACTTTGGGGTTCAAACACGCAAAGTAGTTGATGGTCAATCGTATTATAGCGTGGATCATTGCACGGGTGATCTGAAAATGAATGATGTAAATCTGAAGTTGGAAGACGACAAACGGACTTTTTCCCACATGAATGGCACGTTGTTTCTGAACGATGAAGAGGCAGGCATCGACAATGTATCGCTAAATATCGGGTCGACTGACTTGCGTATCAATGGGGTGTTTGGCAATATCATGAACTATATTGGTCAAACCGGTGAATTGAAGGCACAGGTGGAAATTCAAAGCGATTACATCGATGTGGCGGACTTGGGTACGACATCAAAAGAGGAAAAAATCCAGGTTGGGAATACCTACATGTTGCCGAGTGACATTGGTGCGAACATAGACCTTTCTGTGGGAAGAATTGATTACGAAGGACATACCTTCCGGGCTGTTGACGGTCAAATGGAAGTGAAGAATCGTGCAATTCATTTTCCATCTCTTTCTTTGCGCAATGCAGATGCCGATGTTCGTGGTAGCTTGAGTATCCAGGAAAATTCTCCTGAACGGTTTCAGATTGCGACTCATTTTTCATCGAGTAACCTAAACTTTAAGTCTTTGTTTAAAGAATGGAATAATTTCCGACAAGAGGTAATCGGCGAAGACAACATCTCCGGTATAGCGCAAGCGGAGGGTTATTTTGAAGCACCATTTCACCTGAAAACAGGTATCGTTTCGGAAGAAATTCGTGCAGAGGTACACATGAAACTTTCGAATGGCCGATTGAGAAATGTGGGGGCGTTTAAATCCATTATTGAAAGCTTGAAATCAAGTGCATCGACACGTTTGTCCATAGGTAAGGAGAACATCAGCTTGTTGGATCGTAAGTTACAAGACCTCCAGTTTGAAACCTTGGAAAATACCTTTATCATTCGCAATAGCCGCCTTGAGATTCCGTCAATGACAATTCGAAGTTCGGCGTTGGATATGGATGTTTCAGGAACGCATACATTTTCAAACAAAATTGATTACCGCTTCGCTTTCCGTTTCCGCGATTTGAAGGAAAAGAGTATGGACTCCGAATTTGGAGTAGAAGTGGACGACGGAACAGGTATGAAGGTGTACATGCGCATGTATGGCGACCTCGACAACCCGTCAATTGAATGGGACAAAACAGCGCGTAAGCAGCAAGCAGCGGAGAACCGTGCAGCGGAGAAGGAAACCGTTAAAGCCATGTTGAAATCTGAATTTGGCTTGTTTAAAGCAGATTCCACAGTGAAGACTTACCAACCGAAGCAAATGCCGAAGGAAGAGCTGCACATTGAACTATCGCCAACTCATTCTAAACAAACAGAACCGGAGAAACCAGCGGAAAAGAAAAAGCAGAAGTCCACGACAAAATCGAATAAAACGATCAATGGCTGGAAAAAGGAGTCGGAAGAGTCCAAAGAAGAAGAAATCGAATTCAATTGATATAGATTTAGTTCAAATGAAGCTCCACAGGATTTGTTTATCGTGTGGAGCTTTTGTTTTTTTGCACCATGGAGAAACACACCAATGAATTGATCAACGAATCATCGCCCTACTTGCGGCAACATGCGCACAATCCCGTCAATTGGGTTCCATGGAGCGATGATCTTTTTGATCGGGCACAACGGGAAAATAAACCACTACTGATCAGTGTAGGATATTCGGCGTGTCATTGGTGCCATGTCATGGAACGGGAGTGTTTCGAGGACGAAGAAGTTGCGGCATTGATGAATACCCATTTTATCAATGTGAAGGTCGATCGCGAGGAGCGCCCCGATGTGGACCAAGTATATATGACAGCGGTGCAATTGATGACGCAACGCGGTGGATGGCCATTAAATTGCTTTACCCTTCCGGATGGACGGCCGATTTATGGGGGAACCTATTTCCCGAAGGATCAGTGGATGCACATTCTTCGTGCTTTAGACCATACTTTTCGCACAGACCTTGACAAAGCTGTATCCTATGCTGAAAAATTGCACGAAGGCATTGTTCTGCATGAGCTTATCGATGAACCAGTAAAACATGAAGACCTCACCCAGGAAAAATTACATGAATTGGTTTTGAGGTGGTCGCGAAGTTTTGATATCTCAGAAGGTGGGGATGCGCGTGCACCAAAGTTTCCCTTGCCCTCCAATTACCAGTTCTTGCTGCATTACGGGGTGCGATTCGAACATGAAAAAACACTGCGCCATGTAGAACTGACCCTGGATAAAATGGCGATGGGTGGAATCTACGATCAGATTGGTGGTGGGTTTACACGCTATTCAGTTGACATGCTTTGGAAGGTGCCGCACTTCGAAAAAATGCTCTACGACAATGGTCAACTTATTTCCTTGTATGCGAATGCCTACCGTCACTTTAAAAAGCCACTTTACAAACGAACGGTCTATCAAACAGTGGAATGGTTACAGCGGGAAATGATGGCTGCGGATGGATCTTTCTATGCGGCATTGGATGCGGACAGTGAAGGCGAAGAAGGTAAATTTTATTGCTGGAATCCAAGTGAGATGTCATCCGTTCTGGCGAGAGAAGAGCATTGGGTCTTGGATTTCTACAACTTGAATCAACGCGGTTATTGGGAAGAGGACAAATACATTCCGCTGCGAACGATTTCGGACGTAGAGCTCATGCGTGAAAAGGGTTGGGATGCGGATGAATTGGAAAATCACATCAAACGCATCAATGGCATTCTATTGGACGAACGTTCACACCGCATTCGTCCAGGTCTCGACAACAAGCGATTGACCTCGTGGAACGCCATGGTCATCACCGGACTTTGCGATGCCTATGGGGCCTTCGGCGATGAGGAGTTTTTGCACCTGGCTGTGAAAAACGCCCGATGGATAGTCCGCGAACGGCTACATGACGGAAAATTGTTGCGCAGTGCAGGTCCCGACGCCAAACACATTCAGGGCTTTTTGGAAGATTATGCCCATGTCATTGAGGCCTTCATTCAGTTATACGCCATTACTTTCGATCGCTCGTGGTTGGACCATGCACTCGAATTGTCCGCTACGGTACGGGCGGATTTTCAGGACCCAAAGAGCAAAATGTGCTATTTCACGGCGGAAAATTCGACCTTAATTGCCCGAAAAATGGACTTGAACGACAATGTCCTTCCTTCAGGAAATTCCTTGATGGCGATGAATTTTTATCGATTGGGAGAGCTGTTTCACCAGGAGGAATTTATACAGGATGCCAAACAAATGCTCATGAATATTTACGAGGGCATGGAACAATACGGTTCGGGCTATTCGGGCTGGGGATCATTGCTACTTCAATTTACATGTCCTTCGTTCCAATTGGCCATCGTTGGGAAGGATGTACGCGAAATGCATCAAACCCTACTGAAGGATTATTTACCTCACGCGCTTTTTTGCGGGGGATCAGATCTTTCGATACCTGTGCTTCAAGACAAATCAATAAAGGATGGAACCATGGTTTATGTTTGCACCGAAGGAGCGTGTTTGTTGCCTACATCGCAGTTGGATGAGGTGAGAAAACAGTTATCCAATACACGCTATTGATAAGAATTTGTATCCAAAAGAAAAGTAAAGGGCTAAAATCCGTGCTTTGTCAAGTGAAATGTCCTCTAATTCTTCTCTTCTTTTCTGCCTTGACTTCTTTCGGGCAGATGCTCGACAACACCCAAGGAGTGGCATTCACCGACCGACCATTCTTCAGTGAAGATTTTATTCGGTCCAACAAAATCAAAGAACTGAAAGGTACTTTTACCTATAAAAAGCCAGGAGATGTGATGCGCGCAACAACATACGAATATGTGTATTCGTTTGATGTCAATGGCCGATTAATCTCCACTTTCGAGACACGCAAAGATGACGGAACGAAAGATACGACAGGTAATAGTTACGTGTATGACGCCGATGGTCGACTGTCCGAACATAAAATCGGTGACGGCAAAGGGTATTCGGTCACACATTATGACTTTGATGCGCAAGGCAGAATTGTACGTGAAACCTATAGTCGTGAGTACAGAGACACCCTCGGTACTTGGCGCCGGACTGAGCTAAATAGCGAGACCATGCGTTACACAGAATTTGATAAACAACTCAAGCGCACGGTGTTCAATAGTTACGGTTTGCCCTATATGGAGGAGTTTACCTATTACAATGAACTTGGCTATTTGGTAAAAAAGGAGCAGCGCTTACTCATGACGGGTGAGCTCATGACCGTTGCCTATAGCTACAATGAAAAGGGACTTTTGTCGTCGCTCGTTACGACTCAATATGGGATCGAAACACCTCTAGAGGAATTTCAATTTGCGTACGATCAAAATGGCAATCTCGAGGAACGCCGTATTTACCGTGAAGGAAAGTACATTACTGAATTTGAAATCATTTACAACGAGAAAAGTCGCTTACTCAAGTATGTCATTACACGTGATGTAAAAACTGATTTTCTAATGATTCTCGGCTTTAAGGAGTATTTTTTCTATTGAGGCATCTGCTTATTCCAGCGTTTCGAGAACAATTCAAAAAGGCCGACAATCGGGAGTAACATGCAATAGTTATAGAAAATATCTTCTATAGGTATGGTAAGAATGCGCGGACCCATGATATGATC
>CANGIC010000091.1 GCA_947453795.1 Flavobacteriales bacterium | reverse complement strand
CAACGGAAAGTCTACTTCAGATGATTGTGGGGGACGAGACGTTGTACGAGCAATACCTCATGGATCAACAATGTGCTCATCCAGGATGGTCGGGTATCGTTTCCGTAATCGATGACAATCCAGGCGCCCTGACAGATGCGCGTAAAATTTCATTGGATGAATTTATCCAATTGGAATTGCTGATGGAAATTGATGCCTTGGATGATCATTTCGGCCCGATTTGGTCGCCTTTGGCAGCACGTATGGGCGAGCGTCCAATAGCGCTTTTTGCGGAAGTAATACCTTCTGAAACGCAACGGTTGCAGCGACTCTGGCAAGATGCCTACGAATGGACATTTTATAACAATGTTTTAAGTGGTGTTAAAGTATCCCGTGTGGAAACTGAGAAAAAAAACAATTCGTTTCAGTCGATCTTTTGTATCGATGACCGCGAATGTTCGTTGCGACGATATGTTGAGGAGGAGGATACGAACTGTGCCACTTATGGAACGGCTGGATTTTTTGGCGTCGAATTCTATTACCAGCCAGAACATGGAAAGTTCTACACGAAAGTGTGTCCTGCACCCGTAACGCCGAAGTACCTTATTCGCGAGTTGGAAAGCACAAAAAACAGGAAGAAGGATTTCCACTTTGGTAAACAAACACATGGACTTGTCCAAGGTTGGATCATCACACATACTCTTGGTTTTTGGTCGATTGTAAAATTGTTTTTGTCGGTATTTAAACCAGCAAAGTCAGAATCCTCCGTATCGTCCTTTAACCACATGGATGCGGATTCAACGCTTACGATTGAAAATACAAATGGTGAAATGAGTCCTGATGGACTTCAAATTGGTTATACCTTAACGGAAATGACTGATCGCCTAGAGAATTTACTTCGAAGCATTGGATTAATTGACCACTTTGCTCCGCTGATTTATGCGGTAGGTCACGGTTCAAGTAGTGTGAACAATACGCACTATGCGGGATATGATTGTGGCGCTTGTTCTGGTCGTCCAGGTTCTGTCAATGCCCGTGTTATTTGCCATATCGGAAATCATCCTGTTGTGCGTAACATGTTGCGCGAACGTGGAATTGATATTCCTTCAACAACACAATTTGTTGGGGCATTGCACGATACTTCACGAGATGAAATGTCATTCTATGATTTGGATGTGCTTCACGAAAAGAATAGAACCTTACATGCTGAGAACCATGCGCATTTTAACCATGCCTTGACAAAGAATGCTCGTGAAAGATCTCGCCGATTTATGTCCATCAACACGAAAAAATCGGCTTGGAAGGTCCACCGTGAAGTGAAGCAACGCACCGTATCGCTTTTCGAGCCACGTCCAGAGTTGAATCACGCCACAAATACCTTGTGTATCGTTGGTCGACGTTCACTGACGGACAATTTATTCCTCGACCGCCGATCTTTCTTGAATTCATACGACAGCACCACAGATCCAGAAGGGAAATATCTTTTGGGGATTTTGAATGCTGTTGCTCCAGTGTGTGGTGGAATTAACCTTGAATATTACTTTTCACGAACCGACAATCAGCAATTGGGTGCAGGTACAAAATTGCCGCACAACGTCATGGGATTGATCGGCGTTGCGAATGGGACCGATGGGGATTTACGCACAGGACTGCCAAGTCAGATGATTGAAGTACATGACCCGCTTCGCCTCCTGGTGATAGTAGAACATGACCCAGCCGTAGTGTTGAAAACGATGAAAATCAATCCGGCAACATTTGAATGGTTTGAGAATGAATGGGTGAAAATTTGCGCCATTCATCCCGTGACTAAAGAATTGTCTTTGTACAAGAAGGGAACATTCGAACCGCTCATTTATTTGGGAGAAACACCTCCTGTTGCAGATGATATCGATGCAGTCATTGGCAAGGAACATGAAAATATCCCAGTCTATTTACTTAAAACAATTTAATTATGGAATGGTATATTAATTTGTTCATTATCCTTCCATTTGTCGGATTCTTCTTTAGCTTACTTATCCCCCGTAAATACGAGGTGTGGTTGTCACGCTTATCGTTTACAACGGTTGGAATTCAATTGTTCTCCGCCCTTTTCTTTTCCATATTATGGTTGCTAAAAGGTGCACATGTCATCAATCTGAAGGAATTCTCCATTTTTAAAGCGAAAGATTACGATTTCTACATCGATTTTTATTTTGATGGAATTACCTTGACTTACCTGATTATCGGTGCCTTGCTCACGTTCATCATAACGGTCTATAGCCAATACTATCTGCATAGAGAGGAAGGGTACAAGCGCTTCTTCAATGTCATTTTACTTTTCTATCTTGGATACAACATCATTATTTTCTCTGGAAATATTGAAACACTGTTCATTGGTTGGGAGGTGCTTGGTTTGTCGTCCTTCTTGTTGATTGCCTTCTATCGCGACCGATATCTACCTGTTAAAAATGCCGTTAAAGTCTTTTCAATTTACCGCATTGGAGATGTGGGAATTATCATGGCAATGTGGCTGAGTCATCACCTGTGGCACGAGAACATTTCATTTTTCAAGTTGAATAACTACGAGTTGGTGCATGAGCATTTGGCAGAACACAGCATGCTTGGTTTTACCATTGCCTTTATGTTCTTTATTTCTGCAGCAGCGAAATCGGCACAATTCCCGTTTTCGTCGTGGTTACCGCGCGCCATGGAAGGACCAACACCGTCAAGTGCGATTTTTTATGGATCACTTTCGGTGCATATCGGAGCTTTCTTGCTGATGCGTACCTATCCGTTTTGGGAACAGCAAACATCTTTCCGGGTATTTGTTGTGATCATTGGGGTAATTACTGCGGTTATCGCAACAATGTCGGCGCGCGTTCAATCCACCGTGAAAAGTCAGATTGCCTATTCATCCATTGCACAGATTGGTTTAATCTTCATTGAGATCGCAATTGGACTTCAGGAAGTTGCACTGGTGCATGTCGCGGGGAACGCTTTCTTAAGAACCTACCAATTGTTGGTTTCTCCTTCTGTGGTGAGTTACAAGATACGTGAGCAGTTCTACAACTTTGTTCCTCGTCAAAAAACGATCGAAGATTCTTGGCCAAGACGCATTGAATATACGTTTTATATGCTGAGTTTAAAGGAATGGAACCTCGATTCGTTTATGTACCGCAACATGTGGAATCCCTTGAAAAAATTGGGTTCGCGTTGGTCTTTCCTCACGTTTAAGAATGTGTATTTGTTCTTTGCTTTGACCTTCCTCGCAGGATTGGTGCTCGCTGCAAATCCAGACATTGTTCCACTTCGAATGAGACCCTTTTTACCCTTGCTTTTTGGTTTAATCGGACTGTTGATGGTGATTAAAGCATTCACCGAACGAACAAGTGCTCGTTTGAGCTGGAGTTTGATCATCATGAATCACCTATGCATTGCATTGGCCATTTCATTCAACAAGCATTTTGACATCTCACACCACATTTGGTACTTGAGCGGTGTGATTGTTTGCGGCTTGTTGGGCTATTTGTGCATGCAACGTCTCCGAGGACAAGGAGAGTGGGTGAGTTTGGACCGCTTCTATGGACATGTCTATGAACATCCACGGATCGCCTCGGTTTTCCTTCTGGCATGCTTAGGTGTCTCAGGTTTTCCAATCACTCCAACCTTCATTGGCGAAGATTTAATTTTCTCCCACATTGAAGAAAACCAAATCCTTTTGGCATTTTTAATAGCCATGAGCTTGATTATCAATGGACTTGCGTCGATTCGTATTTATGCACGCATCTTCCTTGGACCCCATGTGAAAACTTATCATGAAACCGCAAAAAGATCTTCTTAATTTTAACCGTTAAATTTTATATTATGTCTAATCACTTTAATAAAAAGAACATACCTCTTGATGGCCTAGCTGGCCTCAAGCAAAATTTCTCCTCGGACGCAATGTCCGGATTCCTTGTATTCTTGCTAGCACTTCCCTTGAGTTTGGGTATTGCCGGAGCGAGTGATTTTCCACCAATTTATGGATTGATTACTGCCATGATTGGTGGTATCGTTGTGTCCTTTTTCGCCGGTTCATTGTTGACCATAAAAGGGCCAGCTGCCGGATTGATCGTCATTGTTGCCGGTTCAGTGGCAGAATTAGGTCATGGAGATTCTGACTTGGGATGGAAACTTGCTCTCGGCGCTATTGTCGTTGCGGGTGTAGTTCAAGTACTCTTTGGACTTTTGAAGTTGGGTTCCTTGAGTGACTTTTTTCCTTTGTCTGCGGTGCATGGAATGTTGGCAGCCATTGGAATTATCATTATCAGCAAGCAATTACACATTCTTGTGGGTATGAACCCAGTAACAGAGGCAGGAAAACCTATGGTGGAGCCTCTGGAACTCTTGGCAGAATTGAAGAATACGTTTGCGAACTTTTTCCTTCACAAGGATGTGGCCATTGTTGGTTTGGTAAGTTTGGCGATTGTATTTGGATGGCCAATGTTGCCAGTGAAGGCCTTAAAGAAAATCCCTTCTGCTTTGGTGGTATTGATCGTTGCGATTCCACTTTCGATGTATTTTGGAATTCACAATGTTGCAGAAGTAAAGAATGAAGCGGGTGAAGTAATCACAAAAGGGTTTTCTCCATTGCTCGAGTTTAAAAAGGGCTTATTTGATATTTTAAGTGTGAATGTCAGTTTTGATGGCTTTTCTCAAACAGGTACATTTATCAAATTTGTGATCATGTTCGCTTTGGTAGGTAGCTTGGAAGCATTATTGACGGTGAAAGCGGTGGATATGCTTGATCCGTACAAAAGAAAATCGAACACCAATAAAGACCTAATCGCCGTTGGAATTGGAAATATCATTGCAGGTATCCTAGGAGGATTGCCAATGATTAGTGAAGTGGCACGTTCTTCTGCGAATGTGAGCAACGGTGGTAAAACACGTTGGGCGAATTTCTTCCACGGTGTATTCATTTTATTGTTCCTGATCTTTGCGGTAACATTTAGCGACTTAATCCCTAAAGCGGCACTTGCTGCCATGTTGATTGGCGTTGGATGGAAATTGGCTCACCCACGTGAATTTGGTCACATGGCGAAAATTGGAATGGACCAAATTGCTGTATTTATTGTGACAATTATCTTCACACTTGCAACAGATCTATTGATCGGTATCGCTGCTGGTATCGTCTTGAAATTAATTCTACACCTTTCTCGTGGCGTGTCTTTCGGAAGTTTGTTCAATTCAAAAATGACCGTACATGAAAATACAGTGAAAGTGCAGGGAGCGGCTGTGTTCAGCAACTTCATCAAAGTGAAAAACCAAATCTTGAAGTTCCCTTACACGGCAAATGTGGTATTGGATGTGCGCGATTGCACCTTGGTGGATCACTCTGTCATCGAAACATTGCACCACTTGAAGGACGATTTTGAGACAGAAGGTGGACATTTGGTCATCATGGGAATTGATGAGTTTACTCCGACATCTAAACATAAGCTTTCAGTACACCGCAAGCGCAAGTAGTCATGAGGAAATTTCTTATTGTGTGTGTTGCTGTTTTGACGGCAATGCACACTGTTTCAGCCCAAAAAATCATTTCGCCGCAATCACATGGCTGGATTATGTACTTCGGGAATCACAAGTTCAACGACCGCTGGGGATTGCATACCGAATACCAATGGCGTCGAGCAGGGCGCGATGAAAGCGCGAATGTTTTTCAAGATTGGCAGCAGTCCTTGCTTCGCGTGGGGGTTGATTACTATGCGAAAAACCTCACCCAATGGACAGCAGGGTATGGGTGGATTAAAACCTTTGAATACGGCGATCAGCCCATTTCTCATTCATTCAATGAACACCGTATCTGGGAACAATTTATTGTGAAAAACAAGGTTGGCCGCGTAGATATTCAACACCGCTATCGCTTAGAACAACGATTCGTTGAACAATATAAGCTGGGCACTTCAGGTGAGTATGAACAAAATGGATATGCCTTCAGAAATCGAATCCGTTATCGGTTTATGGTCACTGTTCCATTGAGTCGCAAAGAATTGAAGGACAATACCTTGTTCTTGAGTATTTACGATGAACCATTCTTGGGTTTTGGTAAAGGGATAGGCAAAAACATTTTAGACCAAAACCGTTTATACGGAGCATTGGGCTGGCGTTTCAACAAAGATTTCAATGTGCAACTTGGTTATTTGAACCAATACGTCGTGAAAACGGATGGAATCAAGGCAGAACGCAATCATACGCTGCAGTTGTCGATGACTTACAACTTCAACTTTTCGAAACCAAGTTTGAATAGTTACTAATTACGAGTTACGAATTACGAGTTACGAGTTACGAGTTACGAATTACGAGATACGAATTACGAATTTGTTGTTGTTCAATTCGAAGATTGATTCAGTCCATGTTCCATGCTCCATGTTCCTTCAGCGCAGCGGTCTTTTGTCAGCAGTAACTCGTAACTAATAACTCGTAACTTTTTGAAGTCTTTTGTCCCTTGTCCTTCAGCGCAGCGGTCTTTTGTCAGCAGTAACTCGTAACTAATAACTCGTAACTTTTTGAAGTCTTTTGTCCCTTGTCCTTAAGCGCAGCGGTCTTTTGTCAGCAGTAACTCGTAACTAAGCGGACTACCCCATGATTGTATACGTATGCCCATTGATCGTTATCGTGAAGGTCCCATCGCAGGTTCCGTCACCATAATTGATCACACGAACAGGTTTGTCCGTAGGCGTAATTTCGATTTCTCCCTTGGTGATGTATCCACAGCCGATTTTAATATGCAAAGGGGAGGTAATGTTGGCCACATATCCATCTCCATTAACGACAGTAGCATTGGCTGTTCCGGTGATGTCGTATTCGTCATCGTAAAAGTTTAAAAGTGTTGTAAAACCATTGGTGAATGTTCGAACGCGTGATGAGGTGTAATTGACTATTTCGCCAGTAGCGAGTGTGACAATACCGTCAATGGCTACAGTATAATAGGGTTGACCAAGTGTATTCAATCCCATGTTTGTGACCACTTTTGTCCCTTCAACTTTATTGTCATTTACATAGTAGTCCACCGGTGTGTGCGTAATGACAGTGCCTTGGGCATAGTAGGAACCAGTAAATGTCGTGATGAGCTTCCCGCGGCGTTGCTTGCCATCGTTACAGTCACAGTTGCTCGTCCCCCAATCAATGGTAATGGTTTTTGCGGAGTTTAAAGTGTCCAAAGTAATGACCACGCTGCAAGGAGCTTTAACCGCGTTGTTGATATTTCCGGTTGCCAGGTCATTCACGATCAAAGTTCCATTTTTATAATAGAACAGGTTTCCAGTGATGGCTTGATCGGCCATGTTCGAAAATTCTGAAAAAATGTTCTCAACAGTCGCATTGATTTTTGGAGCGCTACTGTTGTCGTATTTCCCCTTACATGATGATAGTGAGGATGCTAAACCCAATACAAGAGTTGCAAGAATGATTTTTTTCATGATTCGTCCGTTTTAACGCACTTAAAAATACACGGATTTTATCGCTTGACAATGGAATTAATTTAAAATTTGATGCTTCGCAATTTGTTGCCAAAGGCAATTTAGAATTTGATGCTTCGCAATTTGATGCTTCGCAATTTGATGCCAAAGGCAATTTAGAATTTGATGCTACGCAATTTGATGCTACGCAATTTGATGCTACGCAATTTGCACTAAGCAACACTGGTGTAGTTTTCTTCCATTCCCGCAGGGACCAAATTCTGAATTGCGCAGCATCAAATTCGCTCCGCGACCAAATTCGCTCCGCGACCAAATTCTGAATTGCGCAGCATCAAATTCGCTCCGCGACCAAATTCCCGCAGGGATCAAATTCCTTAAGCAACAATTAAGTACCTTTGTGAAAAATCAGCAAAATGACAGAAGAAGTAAAAGCAGTAAGCTATTGTGTGGGGATGAGTATCGCCGGAAGTTTAATGGAACAGAACCTAGCTGGAATCGATACGTCCGTATTGGCAGAAGCCATCAGCGACGCCTTTGAAGGAAAAGAAATGAAATATACGCCAGAAATGGCCAACACGATTATACAGAATTATTTACAGGCCGCTGCTGAACAACAATTTGCACAAAACAAAACTGCGGGTGAGGCTTTCTTGCACGAGAATGGATCAAAAGAAGGTATTCATACGACTGCATCCGGCTTGCAATACGAAGTGATAACAGCAGGTGATGGGGCAAAACCAGCAGCAACGGATACGGTATCGGTACATTACCACGGTACCCTAACGGATGGAACCGTGTTCGATAGTTCAGTTCACCGGGGTCAACCAGCAACATTTGGTGTGCATCAAGTGATTTCGGGTTGGACAGAGGCGCTTCAGTTGATGAGTGTTGGATCTAAGTACCGCTTGTACATTCCGCAAGAATTGGCATACGGGGCACATCCACATCCCGGAGGACCAATCAAACCTTACAGCGCATTGATTTTTGATGTTGAACTTTTAGAAATTTCGTGATGAAACGATTTGGAATCATTCTTTTTGCGCCCGCGCTCTTTTTAGCGTCATGTGGTGGTGATGAAAAAACGGCTGCTGATGAAGCTGCAATTGTATTAAAATCCCACAAGGATACCGTTTCTTATGTGTTGGGGGCCATGTATAAAAACTCAGTGGTGGGAGGACAAGATCCAAACATCGCTAAGCTGGACATGCAACTGGTTTCCCAAGGGTTCAATGAGAATTTGGACGGTACTTTTCCGCAGGATTGTCAATCCACCTTGAAGCAATTGTTTGGTCCTAACAAACAGGATTTCAATGAGAAATACGCCAAAGAAGGAGCCGTATGCTTGGGTAGAATTACAGGGTATAGCTTTTATCAAGACATGAAACGGTTGAACGCCATGTCGGAAGTGGATTTGAAGATGATACGCATTGGTTTTAAACATGGCATCTTGAACATTGATACCTTGTTGACTGAGCCGCAAAAACAAGCAATTATTGGTGGATTTATCGCGGAGGTAAATGAAGCCAATGGAAAGAAAATGATGGCCAAAGCACGAAAAATTCCGGGAGCAAAGGTGTTCGATAACGGTGTCGTGATTCAAGTCATTAAGGAAGGAACGGGTGGATCTCCATCGGCAACAGATGATGTGAAAGTTGAATACATTCTCACTTCGGCTGTTGGCGATACCATTCAAGATTCTTACAAGATGAAGAAGGAGCGCGGAACGACCGATGCGGTTGCACTTCAACTCAATGGAGGAGTAATTCCAGGTTGGTCATTTGCCTTGCCGAAGATGAAAAAAGGGGGGCTTTACCGCTTGTATTTACCTTGGGATTTGGCCTACGGAGAAGAAGCAGGACGTGAGTCACTGTGCTTCGTGATCGAATTGGTGGATTACGCCAAGCAAGGCACTTTTGTGAAGCCCGATCCGAATACTGCGATTCCAGGGAACTAAAAATGAAGAATGAAAAATGAAAAATTGAGGTCTGCTATGCAGGCCTTTTTT
>CANGIC010000090.1 GCA_947453795.1 Flavobacteriales bacterium | reverse complement strand
GTCGAAATGAAGTCCACTTTTCTTGACCCATTTTTCAAAAAAGGAAAACTCGTAGCAAAACCATGTATGGCGAATGAATTTCACACGTCTTGTCACCGCATATGTAATGCTCGTCAAAGTAACGTGGTCATTGAATAGTTGACGATCTTGAAGTTCAATTCCATTGATGTAAAACAAATGAACCAAATGATGTTGGCTCAGTGTTTCAATGATTTTAATTACTCGATGATCATGCTGAATTGGCCCATTCAGCAACATTGCCACACGCTTCATCATGCGTTCAAAAATTTAGAAGCGATAATAGTTTTCCATCGATTGGAATAGTCATTAGAAATGATGTTTTCTCTGATTAAATGACTTTGTGCATCATCGAAAAGCGATTTCATTTGTTCACTTTTGCTCCATTTGTCGTGGGGCGCCTCGAAACCAATTTTGTCTTTTCTATAGGTTATTTCTGAGGGTAAAAGATCATTGACACCTTGACGAAGAATGGCTTTCGACCATCCGTCTTGCAGGAATAATTCACTCTTCAACGAAAACACAAATTCAATCAATTCATGATACAAGAAAGGCAACCGCACCTCTAAGGAATTGGCCATGGAGTTTCGGTCCGCAAACTTTAGCAATTTCTCTAATCCCTGGTTCGTCAACTCATGGCGCAGCATGCTTTTTAGATCTCCAAATTCATGAAATGGCGATTGTCTTGGAACATGTTGATTGAAAAAATCTTTGTTGATTCCTGTGGGTAGAGTAGGTGAGATTGAGTTTTTTACTTTAGAGATGGCTTTGTATATACCTGGCGCATAAATGTTTAATCGCTCTCTAGAATCTACGGATAAGGAATAATTGTGATTTTCCTGGATTTGACGGATAAACTTTTGTGAATCACCACCTTTTTTGATCAACTCCCGAAGATAGAATTTAAAATCCTTGTCATACCCGCCTAAAATTTCATCTGCTCCTTGACCATCCAGCATCACGATGACATTGTTTTTTCGCGCTTCGCGGTACACACAGTATTGGGCAAAAATGCTCCCTGTTTGAAAGGGTTCCTCCTGGTGAAACAACAATTTGTCGATTTCGGGCAACAACTCCTCTTCGTTGACTATAATATCGTGATGGACCGTCTCAAATTGTTGACTTACCAAATGAATGTAATGGCCTTCATCTTTAGAAAACCCTGGAAATCTAGCCGAAAAGGTGTGGTTTTTAGCTTGATTGCCCGATACAAGTCCAACAATGGTACTAGAATCTAAACCGCCAGAGAGCGAAGTCCCAACGGGAACATCTGAACGCAGGCGTCGTTGGACAGAGGTTTCTAATAATTCACGAAGTTTTATCGCGGCATCGGAGAAACTCAAGTCAAGTCGTTGCTCCGTATTTAATTGCCAGTAAGCAATTTGATTGAACTGATTATTGCCAGTGTATAGACAATAGTGTGCGGATTTCAGTTTAAAAATTCCCTCGTAGAAAGTTTCGCGTTGGTCATTCGGGTTTTCCACCAAATCGTTGGCGAGGTAGGTATAAACCATACGCATGTTGTGTGATTTCGGAACTCCAGCTGCCCAAAGTGCCTTCATCTCAGACGCAAAATAAAGGGATCCATTGTAAAATGCGTAATAGAAAGGCTTTTCTCCAAAGCGGTCGCGCGCAAAGAAAAGCTGATCTTTCTGCTGGTCGTAGAGGGCAAAGGAAAACATGCCATCGAAATGACTCAAACAGTGAATCCCCCATTGATTGTAGGCGGCAAGAATAACCTCAGTGTCGGAGTCGCTTTTAAAAACATACCCGTGCGTCTTCAATTCTTCGCGGAGCTCGATGTAATTGTAAATCTCTCCGTTAAAGGTGATCGTAAATTTTTCTAGAAAATGCATCGGTTGCGCACCGCCTTCAGTGAGGTCAATGATTGACAAGCGGCGATGGCCTAGGGCGACTTTTCCATGCTCAGAAACCCAGGCGCCATGAGCATCTGGACCGCGATGAATGATCGCATCGGTCATGGACTGAACCATCCCTCTAGGATTTTCATGCCGTTGATTAAACCAGATTCCCGCTATTCCGCACACGATTGATAAATTCGATATAGTTTACTTTATTGGCGTTAAAGGTATAAGAACTTTCGATTCTTTTCCGTCCATTTTCACCAAGTTTTTTAAGGTCGATTGCACCACTGAGACATTTTACGAAAGCACTACGCCATTCCTCTTCAGTGAGAGCAAATAAACCATTTTTTTCGTCGCCAATAATGTCCTTGTTAATGGTGATTGGCGTTGCGATACTTGCGATACCCAACCCCATGTATTGCAATAACTTAAAACCGCCCTTTCCCCGCGATTCCTCGTCATCCACAAGGGGCATTACGCCGATCTCAATTTTTTTGAGGTCCTCTATTTCGCTGTCAAGTGACCAAGGTTTGAATTGCAACTCAAATTTCGTGTTTCGTTGAATGGGTGATCCACCAATCACAAGAAAAGTAAACGCAAATTGGTCAGCCAATTTATCCAAAACCTTAAACACAGGTTCCAAAAGAGGGTAATTGTAGTCGCCACCAATCCACCCGATTGTAAGTGGACTTAATTTTTCAGGATAAACTTTTGGCGCGTATTGGTCGTAATCCACACAGGTGGGAATGATACAGATGGCAGCTTCTGAAATCAACCTATTTTGTGAAAGCACTCTTTTCTTTAGATAATCTGAAGCCACAATAAACCACTGATACTGCTGAAGACTTTGGTTAAATTTATCCCCGTTTTCGCGTAGAAGTCGGCCATACAGATTGGTGATTTTCTTGGGTTGTTTTTTTGCAGCTGAAAGATCGTCGTCAAAATCTAGAATAGCGTTGGGATGAATTTTTAAAAGCAGTTTTTCCAAAAACAAATTTCCGTAGTCATTGAAAATGAGCAATTCACGTCGAACAATTACCATTTCGTATTTTCTTGAATGTACCACCTGCCAAAACCGTCGTTTCAAACTTTTTATCAGAAATTTTTGGTGGTCGGTAGCGCGCATGGTTTTGAAATCTTTCTCGTTCAAAAGACAGGAAACGCTTACCTTAAATCCGCTATTATTCAGCTCATCCATCCATTTTTGCACTCGCCAGTGGTATCCTGCATTGCCAGGAAAAAAAGCAGCAAGGTAAAGCACACTTTTTGGGTGTTTTTTACGTGATAAAAAAGGAAAAAGGAGCACTCCTAAAAAGGAGAACCAATGAACATAGAAAAATAAAAGTGCAGTTCGATACAATCTCAAAGCAAGTGCTTTAACTCGTCAAATGAAATAAGATTCAAAAATTCTTTGCGCGACGTATTCAGTACTGAAAACTCATAAAATTCATTCACCAATGTCGTGTGGAATCCAATCTGTTTCGATTTGGAAATAAGTCCTACTCCCCAATCGGTGTCGATGGTACACGAGTGAACATTTGCATCACTTCGCCATTTCATAAAACCTTTCCATGTGGTACCATTCCAGTTTTGCATCGCCGGAGAAATCTCGTATTTGTGTTCCTCTCTTGCGTGTGATTCAGTCGGAGGATTGCAGTCATGTAGCACAATAAAACCATCTTCTTTGATGAATTCCAATGCATTTTTAATGTCTCGGTCGACCTGCTCAGCGGTGTGCAAGCCATCGATGAAAATAACATCAAAGCGCACATCCGTTTGTAGGACTTTTCCTGCACGCAGTTGGTCGAAAAACTCATCACTGGTGAGCACAAAATCAACTGGATTTTCCTTAAATTCTAGTCCTGGATCTACGCTGTATTTGGTCGTTGCCAGAATGCGATTGAAATTATCTGCTGGATTCCGTACACCGATTTCTAAATAGGTACACTCACGATTCAACGTGGTTAAAAGAAAATTGATGACATCATAGCGAAATGGGCGTTTTGACATTTCTAAATCATTCAATTTCTTTGATTCAAGGTGATACGGATCTGTTAAGAAACGGCCTCCCCAGTTGTAGTAGTTCTTTATTTTCGAAAATCGATTCATTACTAATGGTTGATTTTGAGATATTTATATTAAGTCCTGACCAAATCTCAAATTAACAATTCTTTTTTTGCTTTGTTTCAATGGTTAAATTGATGCCGCAAGGTAATAAATTCTATGCTTTTTTGAAATCTTAGTTTAAACGAAGTGTTCAGATTTACGCAAATCAGTAAACACTTGTAAGGGTAATCCAGCAATGGGTTTCAAGGGTTATTCCATTTTTTTGCTGCGAAGCGCTGAATCGGTCGTTCGATGAGAAAATAACTGATCAATGCAATGGAATAGACAGTCATAAGCATCAAGGCAACATTTATTTTGAATGGTATTCTTCCGTCAAGGTATTTGTAGAAATATTCATAAATGGAGATATGAATCAGGTAAATGCAATAGGATAAAATGGCGGTAATGCTTACCCCAAAATGCAGCAATTTAATTTTTGAAAGGTGGTTATTGATTTCATTTTTATCAAAGAAGGGTATCATCAACGCAAGGGAAAAGCTAACAAGCGTAAATCCAAACGTCGAAGGAAAGAAAAGGTGTTGTTGGTCCTTGCTTACGAGAAGATTTCCAATGGTGTTCATCCCTAAAATAAAGGCAAGGCATAGTACAGGAACGATGAGTCCACTGAGTTTGTAATACACGGTTTGGTAGTGGAATTTTAACCATGCCACAAGTACGCCGATCGCTATGGCATCAATGCGAAGAAAGGTTGATTTTCGAATCCAATCGTCATAAATAATGTTCGGGTAAGTGCATGCGTAGTACATGCGTGAAAAAAGTGAAATCAATACAATACCTAGCAGGACAAAAAGCACTCGGTTTTTGGAGTTTAAACGCCAAAATAGCGCTGCCAGCAGGAGTAATATGGGTAAGAAGAGATAGGCGTATTCCTCGATGGCTAGACTCCAAGATTGATTGAATGTTTGCAAATCCGTATCCGTTATCTGGTAGGAATTCTGCAAAAAGAACAGATGTTTCCATGGGAATTGTTCGTAACTGAAATGCCAATACAAGCCGAGTACAATGAAATACAAGGGAAGTGTTCGGGCCCATCGTTTTTTCCAAAAAGATAGGTAGTCCTTTATCCCAGCATTCTTTTCAGATAAAGCAATCAACTGTGCGCCAATGAGAAAACCACTCAAGACGAAGAAGAGTTCAACTCCCCAAAAACCACAGAGATAGATAAAATGCTGATGGATGCGGTCCGTGGCTGATATTAGGTTTCGATGACTATAAAGCACTAATAAAATGGCAACAGCCCTGAGGATGTCTAATCCGAAAACACGGTATTGTAAGCCATGTAGGAATTGTTTCATTCGCTTAAGCTGCCTTCCATCCACGTGCAATTTCCAAAGACATTTCCGTAATTGTAATCGCCGTGAATGGCTAGGGGAGAGGATATATCGGTGACGGTAAAATGACAAATATCGTCTAAGGCCTCGAGTTGAAAAACAGTTGGAATATGAATAAACGTTTGCAGCGAGTAGGTGCCTCTAGCAAGGAAGTTTTTGTCGATCCGCAAAGTGAGCATATCGCTGTCAATTTGTCGTTCTGAAGAAAATACAGGGACGCCATATTTGTCTTTGATGGTAGCGAAAATGTTGTATTTTTTTTGGAAGGTATTTACATTGAATGCGTATGAAATGAAAATGTCTTCATCACAGGTGAATTCAGAACAGGGTTCATTTTGTCCGTCAGTCACACGGATACTTTTGAAGGATAATTCTTGATTCTCAGGAAGTTCCTTTGTTGAGATGAACGTATTTGTTGCGTCTGTTTTTGAGGCAAGGTAACTGTTGATTATTTTTTCGATTGGCCCATGCGCAATTAACTGTCCTTGCTGAAGAAAGATGCCTGTTGTACATAGTGATTGAATGGCCGCCATGTTGTGGCTCACAAATAGCACTGTTCGGCCTTGTGTTGACACGTCTTTCATCTTACCAAGGCATTTTTCTTGAAACTCCGCATCACCCACTGCTAAGACTTCATCGATGATGAGTATTTCTGGTTCAAGGTGCGCGGCAACAGCAAATGCTAAGCGAACATACATTCCTGAAGAGTAGTGTTTTACAGGTGTGTCGATAAATTTCTGAACACCCGAAAATTCAACGATTTCATCAAATTTTTCTTTCACTTCCTTCCGAGACATGCCCAGAATCGTTCCGTTCAAGTAAATATTCTCTCGGCCCGTCAATTCAGGGTGAAATCCTGTCCCCACTTCGAGCAATGAGGCAATTCGTCCCGCGATGTCTATTTTTCCTTCCGTGGGCCGCGTAATTTGGGATAAGATTTTTAGAAGTGTACTCTTTCCAGCGCCATTACGACCAACAACTCCAACTACATCTCCTTTTTTTATTTGGAAAGACAAATCTTTTAACGCCCAAAAATCTTCAGAGCTAGATCCAGAACTTTTAAATAGGGATGTAATTGAAGTACGTAAGGAGTCGTCTTTTTTAACTCCAATGCTGTAACGCTTTGATACTCCGCTTACATTAATGGCAATATCGTGTTCCACAAGTATGAATTAGAAAGCAAATCTAATGAATTCTCTGTTGATGTCCATTTTCTCCGTTTAAACATCAAAAATCGAGTGTTAAATGCATA
This sequence comes from Flavobacteriales bacterium, assembly GCA_947453795.1. GTDB lineage: Bacteria > Bacteroidota > Bacteroidia > Flavobacteriales_D > Crocinitomicaceae > M0103. The sequence goes on along the minus strand of CANGIC010000090.1, from coordinate 2,964 downwards.
CTATTTTTCGCATCTGTCGCCCTTAAAAATCACTTCAAAAAAGTAGGTTTGTAGGTCACAAAAAAGAATGATAACTTTGATTGATTTATCAGAAATCTCGCGTATGAAGAACAGATACAACTCAACACTAGTCAACATCGGACTAATTGTTTTATTTTTAGTGAATTGCGTGACTGTTTTCGCTCAGCCATTATCCGGGATTTTCCCAAAATATGCAGCGAATGTTCATCAACCCCAAGTGACGTTTCAGTGGAATGCCATGTCTGGCGCGACGGATTATACCGTGGTTTTAGCGACTGATGATATTTTTTCCACGAATGTGACCACAAGTTCAGCTGTTACGGGTACAACATGGACTTCAGGGACATTGGCATATGGAATTTGGTATTGGAAGGTTGTCGGTAATAATGGTACAACACAAACTGAATCAGGCATTAACGTTTTCAACCATTATATTCCAACTCAAAACAGCAATCTTTCTTTTTGGATTTCAGCGGATGCCGGCGTCTCTTTGGATGGCAGTGGACGTGTTCAAAGTTGGACGGATCAAAGTGCGAATGCTTTTGTATTGACACAAACGGATGCCGCCAAACGCCCGTTCACTGTGGCAAGTTCATTTAATAACCTTCCCGCAATAAATTTCCAAGGCGCGCATTGGTTATCGGGAGGTGATATTTTGGACATAGGAACGAATAGCCGTACGATGTTTGTCATGGGGAATTTCAATGGAAATAACCAAACGTTTTTCGCGAAAAGCAATAGTGTTTCGGCCTCAAGTAGATTTGCCTTGATGCGGCTAGGAACGCAAACAACCGTCATTTACCAAGAGGCAGCGGATAATCACCTGCTTTGTCCGACATCAACCTTGTCTTCCGCCCTATTCAATTGGGAAAATAATAGGGGGACAAGTCTAAATAAAATCAATATCAACAATGCAAACGTTGGGGTTAAAGCCATTTCACCAACCTATAATTTTTCGTCTACGTTCAGATTTTTATTGGGAGCATTCAATGGATCTAGTGACGTTGGGGAGGCCTATTTGCTGAATGGAAACATCAGTGAGGTCGTTTTTGTAGACAATTATTCAGCGGCTGATCAGTTGGTTGTTCAAAAATATTTCAAGCATAAATATATTCCAGATTTAAACCTTGGTGCTGACGTCGTAAATGCTGGCTATTGTCCAACCACATTGACGGCTACAGCTGGGTATGCATCATTGCTTTGGAGCACTGGTCAAACCACTTCATCGATTAATGTAAGTCAACCGGGGTCATATTGGGTGAAAGGAACGGATCAGTTTGGTTTCGTTTGCTACGATACAATTTATGTCGCTTATCCTACTATCCCCTTACCGCCTTTGACAGGGATTTGCGCGGGGTCCAGCATCACTTGGAATGCCAATATGGGTAGTGGATTTACATATTTATGGAACACAGGACAATCAACTTCATCGCTTGCTATATCAGCTCCTGGCGATTATTTCGTGAAAGTTACCGATGGCGCGGGGTGCTTCAAATACAGCGATACGGTCACTTTTACAATTGACAATTATGCCAATATCGCTTACCTGGGTGCAGATACCTCTTTGTGTGCGGGGAATTACATTTCACTTCAGGTTGGGGCTGATGAAACGGCCTCTTACCTCTGGGGGAATGGAAGTACCGGAACAAGTCTGTTGGTGATGAATTCGGGCACCTACAATGTCCAAACGATCAATGTGAATGGGTGCTCAGCTCGGGATACAATGAACGTCAATATCATTGGGGTTGCACCGCTTGCTCAATTCGCTGCATCAAATCAATGTGATCAAATTGCAATCGGATTTACTGACCAGAGCGTTCCAGTTGGTGCAAGTCCTATCGATGGATGGCAATGGGATTTTGGTGATGGACAGACTTCAATTTTACCAAGTCCAAGCTACACCTATGGTGCCCCAGGAACATACGTCGTCCAACTCTATGTTTCCCAAGGCGGCTGTGGTGCCTACCATTACGATACGATTCAGGTATTTACGAACCCCCAGGTTGATTTTGGTTATACCGGACATTGTCAAGGGGCAACAATTCAATTCTCGAATTTAACAGTGGCAGGAAGTGCACCAATTCAATCGTATGCATGGGATTTTGCCATGCCATGGACGGGCGCCTACAATACCTCAACAATACCAGTTCCCAATCGAATTTTTGACACCCCTGGTGAATATTTTGTCAATTTTCAAGTCATTGATGCTAATGGTTGTAAAGACACCATCGTTCAGTCGGTTATCATTGATCCTACGCCTCAAACAGCCATCGATGTCATCAATAGTTGCCAACTTTCAGATGCGGATATTGTGAACTTAACACCTGTTGAACCAGGACTCATTTACAACTGGAACTTTGGCGATAATTCATTTTCAATTTTGCCCAACCCAGTGAAAAATTATGATCTCTACGGTACATATATCGTAACACTGGACGTGACCAATACGTTTGGATGTGTGGGAACTGAATCCCAAGATATCGTTGTTTATCCGAAGCCAACAGCACTCATGGATCTTGGTCCTTCCTGCGTGGGAAGTTATGGGACATTGGGCGATGTATCAACAGTAATCAGTGGTTCGATGGATTCAACCATTTGGATTATCAATGCAACGGATACCTTATATGGTGTAAACGCCTCCTACCCATGGAGCACATTGGGGCAACAGCAAGTTGAACTAATTGCATTCTCTACGGACGGTTGTTCAGCGACTACGAGTCAATTTATCGACATTACGGAGACGCTTCACGCATCGTTCACTCCCGCTTCCACAATTGTAGCAGCCGGAGATCCCATCGCATTTACAAATACATCACTAGGTAGCGGTATTTACTTGTGGAATTTTGGGGACAATAGTTTTTCATCTCAATTGAACCCAAGTCACTCTTTTGGAGATAACTTCATTGATTCCACAATGACGATTTCATTGATTGCCATGAACAT
>CANGIC010000089.1 GCA_947453795.1 Flavobacteriales bacterium | reverse complement strand
TGGGGAAAATTGCCTTTTACGATTAGCAAGGATCACCCACGGGAAAGCGGAATCACCTATCCGTGGTCAGGACGATTGAAATTTTCCGCTCCGGAAGAGTTTGGTGTTTCAGCCAAGAAACTGGACGAAATTGATTCCATTGCGGTAAACGGTATCCGCAAAGGAGCATATCCGGGCTGCCAGATTGTTGTGGCCTTGCATGGAAAAATTATTTACCGAAAGAGTTTTGGTACCCAAGAATTTAAAGGAGGTGAAGCCGTGAAACACACGGATTTATATGACATTGCCTCTGTGTCAAAGATTGCAGGTTCGACCATTGGGGCGATGAAGTTGGCTTCAGAAGGGATGTTTTCGTTGTCAAAAAGCTTAAACGACTATCTTCCTGAACTTGTCATCGGAAAATACAAAACCATCAATATCCGTGAAATGATGGCACATCAAGCAGGTCTTCCCGCATGGATTGCCTTTTACAAAAAAACATTGTCCGACGGTGCCTATAAAGATGGCCTTTATTCGACAAGTAAAAAGACAGGTTACGGAACTCAGGTTGCTGAAAATCTTTTTATTTTGGACAGTTATGCCGATTCCATTTACCAACAAATCATGGCAGCGCCTTTGGGTGAAAAGACCTACGTCTATTCCGATTTGGGCTATTATTTTATAAAGAAAATTGTAGAGAAACAATCGGGTAGGGCCTTTGATGAATTTTTGTATGAACAATTGTACCGACCGATGGGCTTGCGTTCAATTTGTTTCAATCCACTCAAGTACTTCGCAGCTAATGAGATTGCGCCAACAGAAAATGATCAAGCATTCAGAAAACAATTGTTGCGCGGCTATGTCCACGATCCCGGAGCAGCGATGCTAGGCGGTGTCGCAGGTCATGCAGGGGTGTTTTCCAATGCAACAGACCTTGCTTCACTCATGCAAATGGTCATGAACAATGGTATTTATGGCAATTACCAGTATTTGAGTGAAGAGGTGGTGAAGGAATTTACACGCGCACAATTTAGCGGAAATCGTCGAGGGGCAGGATTTGATCGCCCAAAAGCATCGGGTGGAGGAACTTGTTACGAGACGGCAACGCAAAGCAGCTACGGGCATTCAGGATTTACGGGGACGCTTGTGTGGGCGGATCCAGAGCGAGGAATTAACTATGTATTCCTTTCCAACCGTGTGTGTCCAGATCAAGAGAATTGGAAGTTACGCGACATGAATATTCGTACCGAAATTCAGCGCGTGATTTATGAGGCCTTAGCGGGAAAATAATGAAACGCAGTCATTGGAAATCGTTCATTGTCGTTTCCGTGCTTCTTTCTTTGACAGCAGCACTTTTTGTTCGATTTCTCGCATATCATGAAGTTCGCGCTGAGCGCTTGGGTTGGATGTTCGATGATCCAATGTACCGTATATTGCCTATTGTAGAATCTTCTGTTTTCATCTTTAGCATCACCTATGGTTCATTGATTGCCTATATGACCATTTACCGCAAAGTACCTCATGCCTTTGCCTTGCTCATGAGCACTTATGCCTTCATTCTCTTGTTTCGAATGGTGACGCTTTCGTTGTTGCCGTTGGTTGTTCACCAAGATTTGATCTATTTGGAAGACCCCTTTTTGAATGATTGGATTTATCCGTCGCGCATCGTGGCTGATTTGTTTTTCAGTGGACATACCGCTTTGGTGTTCGCTATTTACTTGTTGTCAGGCAAGAAATGGCCTTTTCTTTTGTTGTCTGTTGTGATTGGATTCTTACTTGTGATGCAGCGTGTGCACTACAGTATTGATGTAATCGCAGCTTTTCCTTTCGCATGGTGCGCGGTTACTTTGAGTCGTTGGATCGGAGGGAAGATGTTCGAGAAATCGTAGGATAGGTTAGAGTTTATTTTCTTGTTTTATATTAGAACATATATTAGTTTTAATTTAAAACTTTTCTTATCTTTATTTATCTCAAGTCATAAGTAATGGAAGTCACACAGAAAACTATCGGTGAACGCATTGTTCAATTAAGGAAGAAAAAAGGTTGGTCACAGGCGGATTTGGCGCACATGATTGGCGTGTCACGATCGTCCTTGGCTCAAATCGAATTGGGGAACCGACATATTGAATTGTTTGAATTTCAGCGAATGGGGAATGTGCTTGGATTTTCTTTGGATGATATGCTGTCAGCGGCATACAATGAATCTGAATTGCTTCACGAGCCAATTGCTGAGTACAAACCGAAAGCACAGGATAGGAATTCAATGCCTTTGTTTGATCTTGAAAAATGCAAAAATATCCTCTTGTATATTTTGGAACGTTGCGCGGGCAAACCCAATGTTGGTGAAACCGTTTTGTATAAATTGATGTACTTCTCAGATTTTAATTATTATGAAAAGTTTGAAGAACATTTAACAGGAATGAACTATCGAAAACTACCCTTTGGTCCAGTTCCTCAATTTTTGGATGATGTGTTAAACCGAATGATTGCAGAAGAACAGATTTACCGGCTAAAAACAACCTTTCAGCATTTACCGCAAATACGATTTCTTCCTTTGACCAAAACTGATTTAAGGACCTTAAAGGCAAGTGAGAAAGATGTTATTGATCGAGTGATTGATCAGATGAGTGATTGGTCATCAATAACTATAGCAAACTATTCGCACAAGGATATGCCATGGTTGGCTTCGAAGGATGGGGAACTGATCAACTATGAACTTGTCTTTTATCGTGAAGCACCTTTTTCAGTAAGAAGTTATGATGAAGGAGAAGCCGAATAATGCACTTTGATGAATTGCCTGAATTTAACCGGGATTTCAAGCGTTTATTGAAGAAGTACAAAACGTTGAAGGATGATTTGGTAGTGCTAAAGCAAGTGCTCGAAGTGTTTCCAAATGAGCGTCCTCCTTTCAGTTACCGAATGAATAATCTAGCCATTGAATCGTATGTGGTCAAGGTGAAAAAAATTGCGTGCAAATCACTAAAGGGAAAAGGAGTCAAAACGGGATTGCGATTGATTTATGCGTTTTTACCTGAAAAACAAAAAATTGTTTTGATCGAAATGTACCATAAGAATGATCGGCATCAAGAAGACATATGAAGAATTCTAGCTAATTTTAATTGATAATCTAATGAAAAACGAAAACCGTATCATTCCAAAAATCCAATGAAATCAGATGCCATCGTAAAAACCTTTGCTTTTGGAAGTTTATTCTTTTCCATTTTTCTAACGATTGCAGAACTCATCGCCGGTGAAATTGTGCGTATCGATCAATTGATGCTCTCCATTTTTATTTTTTTCATAACTCTTGTTTTCAGCGGCATCGCATCAATTCCGATCTTCTTTGTCATCTCAGAAAAACGAATCACCTCGATGTCCAAAGCGGATGCTTGGATCTATGTGAAAAATCGGCTTTTGCTGATGTTCTTGATTTATTTCGTCCTGTTTTCAGTAGTCATACATTTCAATTCTCTCCAATTTGATGTGAACAGCTACATCGCACTTGTTATTGTTCTTGGAACGTATCTACTGACCGGTTTTGTCGTTTGGAAGCGAGAAATGAAGTCAGTAAAACAACGCGAATTTGATTGATTTTTTATGCGATCATTTTAAACTTAAGACCAACTTTCATGTTTACACAGAGTAGGATTCACTAACTTTGAATTGTAAAATTGTCCGTATGAAAATTGGAATTGTGTTGTACCCAACCTTTGGTGGGAGTGGAGTTGTAGGGACGGAATTGGGTAAGGCCTTGGCGGCCAAAGGACATGAAATCCATTTTATCACCTATTCACAGCCGGTTCGGCTTGGAAGTTTCCGTGAGAATATCTTCTACCACGAAGTATCGGTGAGCGATTACCCCTTGTTTGAATACCAACCCTACGAAACGGTGTTGACCAGTAAAATGGTGGATGTTGTGAAATACGAAAAATTGGATGTGCTTCATGTGCATTATGCAATACCTCATGCTTCAGCGGCCTACATGGCCCGACAAATACTTCGTTCTCAGGGAATTGAAATACCCTTTGTAACCACTCTTCACGGAACGGACATTACACTCGTGGGCAAAGATCCATCGTTCGAACCTGTCATTACCTTTTGCATAAACGAATCCAATGCGGTAACGGCAGTATCGGAAAGTTTAAAACGAGATACCTACAGCCATTTCAATACGACTCGAGAAATTGCAGTGATCCCAAACTTTATCGTCCCGTCTGATGAGCCATCCACAGGATGTTCAAACCTTCGCCGGCGCTATGCGCAAGATCATGAACGAATTTTGTGTCACATTTCAAATTTTAGAAAAGTCAAGCGAGTGGAGGATGTCTTGCAGATTTTCAGTCTGGTGCGAAAACGAATGCCTTCAAAATTAATCTTGGCAGGTGACGGTCCTGAACGCAATAACTTGGAGCGCATGGCGCGTGAACTCAATATTTGGGAAGATGTGATCTTCTTGGGGAAAGTCCGCGATACTGCGCATGTTCTTGAAATTGCAGATGTTTTCTTGTTGCCATCGGAAACGGAATCCTTTGGACTTGCGGCCCTAGAAGCCATGGCTGTTGGTGTTCCTGTGATTTCGTCAAATACCGGGGGGATTCCCGAGGTAAACATCAACGGTGAAACGGGTTATTTGTCGAATGTTGGCGCAGTAGAAGAAATGGCAGAAAACACCTTGAAAATTTTGGAAGACGATGAACTCCATCAAACATTCCGAAAAAATGCATTAAAGCGATCGCACGAATTCGCGCTTGATAAAATCTTGCCGATGTACGAGGCCATTTATACCGCTGTGGTGAAATAAAAAAAGCCCCCAGAGGGAGCTTTTGTTCGGTTATTTCTATTGGCTTAGATATTCTCAATAATCATTGCAGAAGCACCACCGCCACCGTTACAGATGCCAGCACCACCAATCTTCGCGTTGTTTTGTTTCAATACATTGATTAGCGTAACGATCACACGCGAGCCTGAATTCCCAAGTGGGTGACCTAAAGCTACCGCACCACCGTTCACATCAACTTTCGCTGGATCAAGACCTAGGATGCGAGTGTTGGCAATTCCAACAACAGCAAATGCTTCATTCAATTCCCAGAAGTCAACATCACTAGTTTTCAATCCTGCTTTATCCAATGCAATCGGAATAGCTAATGAAGGAGCAGTTGTAAACCATTCTGGTGCTTGAGCCGCATCGGCATAACTCACCAATTTCGCGATTGGCGTCAACCCGTGCTTTTCAACGGCCTCAGCCGAAGCCAAGATCAACGCTGAAGCACCATCGTTCAATGTGGAGGCATTCGCTGCCGTAATCGTTCCTTCTTTGTCAAAAGCAGGACGCAATCCAGGGATTTTATCCAAGAACACATTCTTGTATTCTTCATCTTCAGAAATAACGATTGGATCTCCTTTTCTCTGAGGAACAGCTACAGGGACGATCTCATTGTTGAATTTCCCTGCTTTCCATGCTTCTGCTGCACGGGTGTATGAAGTGATGGCAAAGTTATCTTGCTCTTCACGTGTAATTCCATGTTCTTTGGCACAAATCTCCGCACAATTTCCCATAGGAACTTTACTGTACACGTCCAATAATCCGTCTTTAGTGATGCCGTCCAAAAGTGTAATGTTTCCGAATTTCACGCCATTTCGTCCATCGATATAATGAGGTACTTGTGACATGTTTTCCATTCCGCCAACGACTACAATATGGTTGTCGCCCGCTTTAATGGTTTGAGCACCCAGCATGATGGCCTTCATTCCAGAAGCACACACCTTATTCACCGTAGTACATGGGACATTGTTTCCAAGTCCGGCACCAAGAGCTGCTTGACGCGCAGGGGCTTGACCTACACCAGCTTGTAGCACATTTCCCATGAATACTTCATCAATCAATTCGGGAGCTACACTTCCACGTTCAATTGCACCTTTGATTGCAATTGCTCCCAGTTGCGTTGCCGGAATTGAAGAAAGTCCACCAAGGAAAGAACCCATTGGGGTGCGAACTGCCGATACTATATATACTTCTTTTGCCATTTTTTCTGATTTTTTAAGACGGCCAAATGTACAAAAAAGGTTTCATTCTTAGCATGTGCAGGTGTGCTTAAAACCTTGAAAAAATGTAGTTTTGCATAACTTAATTCAAGCGCATGAAATCGCACCTTTTTCTCCTCCTCATTTTTTTGTCCTCAACAGCATTTGCCCAAACAGAATTTTGGAATGACACCTTAAAATACTCTAAAAATGAGCGTATAAAAGACACCACATCGACAAGTTTGTGGAAATTGAAATCGGTTTACACCTTGAATGGAACGCAATCTTCCTTCGTGAATTGGAACGCTGGGGGCCGAAACAACATTTCTTTGTTGGGATCATTTTACGGACTCGCCTTTTACGGGCATGAACGCATTGCATGGAACAACGAATTGGCCATAGCGCTTGGCGGATTGAAATACATTGAAAAGGAATCCAAGCAAGGACTTCAAAAAACCGAAGATAGAATTGACTTGTCTACAAAATTAGGTTTTGAATTGAAAAAGGATTACTTCATTTCCTTAGTCGCTGGTTTTCGCACCCAATCCCTGAATGGCTATTCTTATCCGAATGATTCCGTGCGTGTCTCTACTTTTCTCGCACCAGGTTATGTGAGTTACGCCATTGGAATGGAGTACTTAAGGGCAGAACATTTGTCTATTTTCCTATCGCCAATTGCATCGAAGATGACCATCGTAAAAGACCAAATTTTAGCGAACGCAGGTGCCTATGGTGTAACACCAGCAGTGTATGACGGATTGGGAAATGTGGTTATTTCAGGTGCACATGTTCGTTCAGAATTTGGGGCCTATTTGCGTGTCATGGGCTCAACTCCTTTGGCCAAGAATATTGATTTGCGCGGAAAACTCGAATTATTTTCAAATTACGCGAAGAATCCCCAGAATGTCGATTTAAATGCCGAAGTAAAGTTTATGTTCAAAGTAAACAGTTGGTTTGCGGCCTCTTTACAATGGGCAACAATCTACGACGATGATATCCGCATTAAGGACGCCAATGGCAATGTCGGTCCGCGACTTCAATTCATGTCCATAATTGGTTTAGGCATCACCTACAAAATGGCCAATTTTAAAGATTGATTGGCCACCGTTTGTATTCAATGAATTGCCCTTCGGTGAAAGATTTGTAATTTAGTGACGCATGCGATTTACAACTGATCTTAGTGTTTGGTGGTTGGTTCCTTGGTTGCTCATGAGCATCCTTGGGGGAATTTGGTTATACCGCACTGTTTCGTGGTGGAAAGAACTCTCTACAATTTTTCGATGGGGTTTGGTTTCCCTTCGGAGCACAGTACTTTTTCTTTTGGGACTATTGTTGATCGGGTTAATCTTCGAGGCGGTAGATTATCGTGTGGAAAAGCCACTCATTATCGCCTTAACGGACAATTCCTCCAGTTTATTGAATTACAAGGACAGTGCGTCGGTCAAAAAACAAGTCAATGCGCTGCGCGAACAATTAAAAACAGAATTGGGGGAAGATTACGAATGGATGGAAATGACCGTTGGAAATACGCCGAAGTTTGGTGGATTGGTCGATTTCACTGAATCAATAAGTCAATTGTCTTCGGCCTTTGAGAAAATCAACACCGAATATTTCAACCGCAACATTGGCGCTATCGTTTTTGTTTCAGACGGGAAATTCAATTCGGGCAGCAATCCTGTCTATGCCGCAGAGCGCATTGATCTCACCCCTGTATTTACTGTGGGCGTGGGAGATACCGTGAAAAAGCGGGATCAATTTGTGAAAAACGTGGCAACCAACGACATCACCTTTTTAGGCAATAAGTTTCCCGTTGAAGTGGATATCGAAGGCGTGAAAATGGGCAAGGGGTCAACAACCGTTTCGATTTATCGCGATGGCAAAAAGATGTCCACTCAAGAGGTGAAATACACGGATGGGGTGCGCGATTTTCAGCATGTTTCTTTTTTGCTGGATGCCGACAAAATAGGATTTCAAACCTATAGCGTTGTGGTCGCTAAAGCAAGTAATGAATACAATTACGCCAACAATACGCGTACATTTTATGTGGAAGTCATTGATTCGAGAAGTAAAGTGCTCATTCTCGCAGGTGCGCCACATCCCGATGTCGCTGCTTGGAAACAAGTTTTGGAGTTGGATGAAAACCTTGAGGTAGAATCAATGCTGCTGAAAGATTGGAAAAAAGACCTGACAAAAATAGATTTGGTGCTTTGGCATGAGCCAGGGATTGGTTTCGATGCAGGTGTTCAGCGTTTGCTAGAAGATAATAAAATCCCAGTTTTGTACACGGTTGGACCAAACACCTCTGCTGCCGTTATTCAAAAAATAAACATTGGGATTTCGACAAGCGCTTCGAATGGTCAAACAGATGATGTACAGGGTGGTGTTAATGCAGGTTTTCAGCAGTTTGAAATCAGCGATGCAATTAAGAATATGATCGAATCAGGGCCGCCATTGACCGCTAAATTTGGGAAAATAAATGCATCGGGAGGACTTGAGGTTTTGGTCAATCAACGACTTGGCTCTATTCGCAAAACTGACCCTTTGATTTTCTTTACGAAGCGCGGACAAATAAAGATCGGGGTGATTTACGGTGAAGGTATTTGGCGCTGGAAAATGAACGAATTCGTGCGAACAGGCGCTCAAGAAGGGTTTACTGAATTTGTCAATAAAATGGGGCAGTACCTTTTGGTAAAACAAAATACATCCAAGCTTCGCGTCAATTTTCCAAAGCGTTTTACAAAAGACGAGGACGTTATTGTGAATGCCACGTATTACAACCAATCGTTGGAACCAGTGTCTGATGCCGTTATTCGATTGGAAGTACGAAACGAAAAAGGAAAACTCTCCAAGGTGGGATTTGGTGTCAATGGCAAACAATACGCTGCGTCTCTAGGGAAGTTGATCCCGGGCATTTATAAATGGAAAGCGATTGCCACTAGAAATGGACAAACAGACGTGAAAAGTGGAGCTTTTGTGGTGGAAGACATGGCGTTGGAAGATTTGGACACCTATGCCGATCATCAGCTTATGCGACAAATTGCGACGTCGACAGGCGGCAAATTCTTTGAGTTGAAAAATGCCCAAGGTGTTTTGAAAGCGATACGAAACCGTGACGATATCACCACAGTATCCTACCGCGAAGCGACTTTCAAAGATCTGGCTGACCTCAAGTGGATTTTCTTTTTACTCTTGATGTGCTTGACCTTGGAATGGTTTCTCCGCCGATGGTTTGGCGCGTACTAAGCAATTTTCTATCGGATAAAATAAATGGGCGTACATCGCGTTAGTGCTATCAAATGTAATTTGCCTATGTTAAAAAAATACCCTGAACTTGTCATTGCTCCCGAAGACACGAAAGTGGGACCGTCTGACAAAACCCTTAAAATGCTCCTTCAATACAGCAAGTCTATCGAAGTGAAGCGAATGAAAAAACAAAAGATGATTGTACATCTGAACTAACAAATAAAGCCCTCGAAATCCGAGGGCTTTATTTTTTTTATAGGGTGTTGTGGGTTACCAGATTCGAGCAACTTTCCCTTCGGGATTTCTCATTTTATCCCCTTCATTCACGTTAAACGCCTTGAAGAATTCAGGACAATTCATCAAT
>CANGIC010000088.1 GCA_947453795.1 Flavobacteriales bacterium | reverse complement strand
TTGGGTGAACGCTTCATGTTTATCCCACTTTTAGGCATCATCATAATGGTGTTGTTGCTTGCGGAAAAGATTCCCTTTTTAAACGGTCGGAATAATGTGCTGCTATTCAGTGGAATTGCATTCGTTCTAGGTGTTCGAACCATCGCGAGAAACATGGATTGGAAGGACAATGTTTCCATTTATACGGCAGGGGTGAAGTCTTGTCCAAACAGTGTAAAAACCCGATTTAATCTGGGTACAACCTACATTCAGTTGGGGAATGCAGCGACTTCCGCAGCGGAGAAACAAAATTATTATTCTTCTGCAGTGAAGGAATTGAAAGCGGCAAAAACGATTTATGCGCCGTATGTCAATATCTATGAGAATCTGGGGTTTGTTTATGCGGAATTGGCGAAGATTAGTCCATCAAAACAAGACTCTATGGCCTATTTCCTCAAAGGCAAAGAAACCTTGGATTATGCGATTTTTGAATTGAATTTGAGCAAACCCACCTTGTTTCAAAACCAGTTTGCCATTCTAGATCAATTGATTTTATTGAGCGAAAAACCGTACGATAAAGACGTGTTGATTGATGTGATGATCAATACGGTCCGAAAGATTAAAACTCCATCTTCGGAAGAGTTGAAGCGTGAAATACATTACTTGATTCAACGCAAACGAACGGACGAAATTCTGGCACCCGCTATTGTCATGGCGAAGAAATTTCCGAAAGATGCGGCTTACCTTATGCTGATTTCCGAACAATTCTTCAAAGAGGGGAAATTGGAGTTGAGTCTCGACCTGATGAAGGCCTATTGCCAGGGAAATCCATCCGATTTGAACGCACAATCCAATTTGGGCATGTTGCTCGAAATGTTAGGCAAAGAAAAAGAGGCCATGCTGCGCTATGAAAAAATTCTAAAAGCCGATCCAAATCAAGCCCACACAAAGGAATTGTATGAAAAATTGAAGGCGAGAATGAAATAAAGTGTCATTTTGACACTAAGTTTGTATTTCGATTGATTTTCGCGAGGGTGATTGAAAGAGAATTTCTATATTTGCGCGATTATTTTTATCAAAAGCAAGATGGCGGTAAAAACGGTAGCTAAACCTTCTAAGACAACAAAGAAGTCTGCATTGGCAGCGAATTCGAAATTTTCTAAAGAGACCTATATCAAATGGTATAAGGACATGCTCTTGATCCGAAAATTTGAGGAAAAAACAGGACAGTTGTACATTCAGCAAAAATTTGGTGGCTTTTGTCACTTGTACATTGGTCAAGAGGCCATTGTTGCAGGTACGGCAAGTGCTTGTCAAGCTGGAGATAAGCACATGACGGCATATCGCGACCACGCGCATCCCATCGCTTTGGGAACAGATCCTCGTGTATTGATGGCTGAATTGTACGGTCGATCTACAGGATGTTCTAAAGGGAAAGGTGGTTCAATGCACTTTTTTGATAAGGAACGCAATTTCATGGGTGGACACGGTATAGTTGGCGCACAAATCGCCATGGGTGCTGGTGTGGCCTTCGCTGAACAATACAACGGAACGGATAATGTTGCTTTTGTCTCTATGGGAGATGGTGCTGTGCGTCAAGGAGCACTTCACGAAACTTTCAACATGGCGATGATTTGGAAACTTCCTGTAGTTTTCATCATTGAAAACAACAATTATGCGATGGGAACTTCGGTAGAACGAACAACCAATGTGACGGACTTATCCAAAATTGGATTGTCGTACGAAATGCCGTCACGCATAGTGAATGGTATGCGTCCGGAAGATGTGCATGAAGCCATCGAAGAGGCAGCAGCGCGCGGACGTCGCGGCGATGGTCCAACCTTATTGGATATTCGCACCTACCGTTATAAAGGACACTCCATGTCTGATCCTCAGAAATACCGTTCGAAAGAGGAAGTGGCTGAATGGCAGGAACAAGATCCAATCGAACATTGTTTGGCAGTGATTCGCGACAACAAGTGGATGACTGAAAAGGAAATCGAAGCGATCGAAGAGTGGGTGAAGAAAGAAGTAGCTGAATCTGTGGAGTTTGCGGAGAATTCTCCATATCCTGAAGCGCATGAGTTGTACGAGGATGTATATACGCAAACTGATTATCCTTACATCAAAGAATACTAAGAAGTTTAAAACAATTTGACCTACCCCTCAAGCGGGTAATAAAAAAATAAAATACTATGGCGGAAATCGTTTACATGCCGAAATTGAGTGACACCATGACTGAAGGTGTGGTAGCAGAATGGACAAAGAAAGTAGGGGATAAAGTCGCTTCAGGCGAAGTCCTTGCTGAAATTGAAACAGACAAGGCGACCATGGAATTTGAGTCGTTCTTCGATGGCGTTTTGTTGCACATTGGTGTGGAGAAAGGAAAATCGGCACCTGTTAATGCGATATTAGCGATTATTGGTCAGCAAGGAGAGGATATTTCGGCATTGCTTGCTGGCGCACCTGCACCTGCACCGGAAAAAGTAGAAGCGTCAACAACTCCAGTAGTTGCGGCACCTGCTCCAGTTTCGGCTCCAGTAGCATCGGCTCCAGTAGCTGTTCCAGCATCAAACACCTCTGGACGTGTTTTGGCTTCGCCTTTGGCGAAGAAAATGGCACAAGAAAAAGGAATTGACATCGCTTCAGTTCCAGGTTCGGGTGAAGCAGGTCGCATTGTGAAACGCGATGTGGATCACTATGTTCCTTACACTGCTCCGGCATCAGCGCCAATGTTCAGTGCACCAGCAGGAACAGAATCCTTCGAGGATGAAACGGTTTCTCAAATGCGTAAAACGATTGCTCGTCGCTTGGCGGAAAGTAAATTTACAGCACCACATTTTTATTTGACACTTGATATCGACATGGACAATGCCATTGCAGCACGCAAGACATTGAACAGTACCGAAGGGGTGAAAGTTTCCTTTAATGACATGGTGGTGAAGGCCGTGGCGATGTCATTGCGTCAGCATCCTACAGTGAATAGCGCATGGTTGGGTGATGTGATTCGTCACAACCACCACGTACACATCGGTGTTGCCGTGGCGGTTGAAGATGGGTTGCTCGTTCCGGTGGTGCGTTTCGCAGACACGAAAGGATTCCAACAAATTGGAAACGAGGTGCGTGAATTTGCGAAAAAAGCAAAAGATAAAAAACTTCAACCTTCTGATTGGGAGGGAAATACATTTACCATTTCAAACCTTGGCATGTTCGGCATCGAATCGTTCACGGCGATCATCAATCCACCAGACAGCTGTATCTTGGCAGTAGGGGGAATCAAAGAAGTTCCTGTGGTGAAAAAAGGTCAAGTTGTTCCTGGTAATGTGATGAAAGTTACCTTGTCGTGCGACCACAGAGTTGTGGATGGCGCTTCAGGTGCTGCATTCTTACAAACATTCAAAGGGTTTATGGAAAACCCTGTTGCAATGCTATTGTAATCAAAGAATTGTATATTTGCCCAGCTTACTTTAAGTACTATTAAGACTACGCTTATGAATAAGAATCGAATTTTTATCGTTCGATCCTTATTGTTGGCACTATTCACTTCTGCCGGATTCGTGTTCGGACAGGCGACTATACGCGTTCGCGTCGTGTCGGTGCAAGTGACCAATAATGTGGATTGTGACGGATTTACCATTCCTTTTTTCGGATACATTGGAGGGAACAGTGATTTTGTTTGGGAATTTACCGCGTCGGATAATACCGTTGGGAACTCGAACAATAATCCCGCTCTTTTTGGATTGTTTGGTTTTAACTATGCCTTCAATAACAACAACAATGGTCCATATACATTGACGGCACCTGGTGGTGGATTTAGCCCAAATAGTGGCTTATTCTTCGATTATCAATATGTCTGTGCGACAGATGTTCCAACGAACATTCAGTTGCAATGGGAGGCCTACGACAATGATGATGCGGGAAACTACGATATCTTGGGCTTACACAGTGGTCAAACAGGACTTCAAACGGTAAATATGCCTGTGCCTGCTTTTGCGGGGACATCAAATTATTCCTTTACTGCAACAGGAAACTCGGGTTGTCAATCTACGCAAACATATGTCATCAATCTTTCTGTTGAACGATTGCCTTTGGTGGTGAATTACTTCGAAGATGCGATCTGTGATGCAACAGTTGCAGCGATGAATACGACTTATACCTTAGGTTGGTGTGATTACACTTTGGAACCTAACGAACCAGCGGCAGGTGATGTGCAAGCCGCAGGATCAACATGGGTGAAATTTGTAGCTCCGGCAACTGGTTCTGTATATATCACGACAGACTTAGCAGGAACAGACATTGGAACTTATTTCGAAGTATATCACTCCGCAGACGGCAGTAACTGTGGAAATGGAATTCAGCCAATCACGAATATCTTGGTCAAAGACAAATTTGAATACCTTTCTCATGTGGAGTTTTCGGATGGGATTGATTTCCTAGGACTAGACCCAGAAGCGGAAATTACATTTGATAGCTGTGATCCATTCCCTGGTATCAGTTACCAAAAATTAATTCCAGGGCAAACATATTATGTGCAGGTAACTGCGGACAATGCTTCAGATCATGGGTATTTTGAATTCCGTGTGAACCAATTGAGTGGAAGCTCTCCTGATCTTATTGATATTCCTTGTTTATCGAATACAGTATCTCCGGGAACGAATGCAATCAGTTCAACGGCTGGTTCTCCAGCAACAGCCAATCTTGGCTTTGGGTGTGCGTTTGATGGAGGAAACAACTATGGTGAAACCGGAAAGCCGCATACGAGTTCAAACCCGAACCAATACCACGCTTACGATTACGATCACCCTGCAGTAAACAATGCAGACATGAACGAAAGTGTTTGGTTGAACTTCATCGCGCCGAACAACGGACGTATGGTGTTTGAAACAGACTATCAAAGTGCAATTTATTCAGAAAGTGCGGCATTATTTGGTTTTGATGCACGTTTTTCACCGGGGATTCCAAGTGATTACAACTGCGCAAACTTGGATGACTTGTACGCTAATGATGGTGCCTTAAACGGACTTTTCGGTGGAACAACAGTGAGTGCCATCATTGACGCGCGCTGTCTTGAACCGGGATATAAATACTTCGGGATGGTTGATCCAGCGAATAACTTGACCCCGCTTTCCGCACAAAATATAAATACTTGGTTGTACGATCCTTCGGTGGTTAGTCCAACAACGAATCCTCCGGGGAATGACATCTTGTGTTTGGCTTTTGCGGATCCATTGTTCGAAATCCCTGTAACTCCAGCTGGAACAAATCCAAACTTCCAAGCAGTTGCTGGAACAAATGAGTTTGCTTGCCGCGAATATTTGGCAGGTGAACCAGCCGCTGCCGCTCAACAGGCAGATCGCGCAGATCAAACCGTATGGCATTATTTCGTGGCACCTCCATCTGGATCTGTTGAAATGAACATTCGTGCGTATATCGGTCTAGATACTTTGCGCTACAATGTATATGAGTTACTCAATGGAACAGATTGCTACGGTGGATTGCAACCTGCAACATACACCCAAGACGGAACACGAAATACACCGATCGTCACACCAATGTTAACTGGTTCAGCAGGTTTCGATGGAACGCAAGAGTCAGTCTGCTGTTTGGTTCCAGGAAAAATCTATGCGATTCAATTGGATGGTGGTTCACCAGGTGACGAAGGTCAGTACATCATCGAATATGTGCGTGAAGTAGCAAACGATGCAGGTGATGTATTCGTTGAATTGTCCAATGGAAATACCATCAATGTGACGGATACGGATACCGCATTTGTTTGCTTTGGGGACACGATCTATCCAGGTATCATGGTGAATGGTATCGGTGAAAGCACCTTGGATATTCCTTCTTGCCTGTCTTTGGGTTACGTGATTCACAATACATCGCCAGTTCCAGATCCTGTATCAGGTTCTGGATTTGTATTCATCGATTCTGTGCAGACGGCTAATGGAATCTTCGTGAACAACACAAATGGTTCAGGAACATTTGGAAACCCTGCATTTAATCAATTGTACTATGTCTCTCCAATGGCTGATCAACCAGGAGCAGATTGGGGAACATTCTCTTGTTCTTCTGCGGCCTTGAGCAACGGAGTTCCAGTGGTATTCCTGCAACCAATTCAGCCGGTATCTACTTATGACAATGCCTTGTGTACGATTACCTTTACGGCTTCAGGTGGATTGGCAACCTTCAATGGCGCTGCATTCAACTATACGATTTCTAATGCTGCAGGTAATGCGGTATCCACAGGAACATTTGCCGCAGGATCGAATATCGTGTATGAAGTACCTTCAGCAGAGGTGTTTACCGTGACAGTGACAGATGGTTCTTGTCCTTACAGCTTTACAGTAGATGCGACGGCTTGTGCGAATCCATGCATCATTAGCCCAATTCAAGTATTCGTTGACACGGCGATTTGTGCAGGTGGATCAATCTTCTTGCAAGGCGCAGCGCAAAATACTGCTGGATTGTACACCGATGTATTCACCGCAGCAAATGGTTGCGATAGTACAATCTATACGACCTTGTCGATCAATGAACCTGTGAATTTCGCGCAAACGATTACGATTTGTCAAGGTGCATCGTATGCGATCGGAACAAACACATATACATCAGCAGGAATTTACACAGACCAATTTGTTGCAGCGAATGGATGTGATAGCACAGTGACAACAACATTGTTCGTTACAGCATATTTGACATCAAACACAAGTCAGTCTATTTGCCAAGGCGATAGCTACGCATTTGGTGGTAATCTTTTGTCAACGGCAGGAACGTATGTGGATACCTTAACATCGGTGGAAGGATGCGATTCCATTGCCACCTTGTTCTTAACGGTGTTGACGAATACAACAGGATCAATCACCGCAACGATTTGTGAAGGGCAATCCTACACCTTCGGAACACAAACGCTGACAACGAGTGGAGCGTTTACAGACGTGTTGGTCAATGCAAATGGCTGCGATTCAACAGTGACTTTGTACTTGTTCGTGACGAATGCTACGGAAACCTATCAGCAAGCAGAGATTTGTAAAGGGGAGTCCTACGATTTGTTCGGACAATTATTGACCACAAGCGGAATGTACATTGATACGACTTCGACGGTTGCGGGCTGTGATTCTATTGTTCGACTTGAGCTCTCTGTTATTGATTGTGTAGGTGACTTCGAAATCAGTAACATGGTGACTCCAAACGACGATGGTCAAAACGACACATGGAAAATCAATAATTATCCATACATCGCTGGATGTACAGTCACCATCTACAACCGTTGGGGGCAGCCAGTATATACCACAAATGACTACCACAATGAGTGGGCAGGAACGAAGGACGGAGAATTATTGCCGGATGGTGTGTATTTCTATTCGATCAAATGTTCGGATGAAGAATTCTCAGGAAGTATCAACTTGTTCAGATTTAAAAAATAAGCAGCATCATGAAAAAGTTCGTTCGAAATACATTGATCGTTGCGAGTAGCATGCTTGCAATACAGACCATGGCGCAGCAAACGCCTCAGTCTAGCGTATATAATTACAACCGCTTTGCGTTAAATCCGGCATACGCTGGTGCAGAAGGATGTACACAGATTTTCTTCTCTCACCTTAACCAATGGGGAAAAGTGGAAGGAGCGCCAGTCACCAGTTTATTGAGTGTGAATTCCCGTCTCGGTAAAAATTGGGGTGTAGGAGGGAGTATGCTCATCGATAAGGTGGGGATGCTTCAGCAGATTGCCGCTTCAGGTTCTGTGTCTTATGGGCTTCGTCTTGGGGCACACAACATTCGCCTTGGGCTAACTGCGGGGTATTATCAGTTCCGCGTGAATCCAACAAGTGCAGTGGTATTTGATATGGCTGACAATATCGTTAATGGTGGTGCGCAATCGTCTTCCTCGATCAATACAGAGGTAGGGCTGATGTATCGCTTTAAAGGATTGGATTTGGGCGTTTCCTCGAAGCAGGTCATTCAAACTTTCTCGAATTTTGGCTACACCAACTTGGACGGCTACGGTTTGAAACGACACATCATCGCATTGGCTGGATATAAGTTTCAAGTCAATCAAAACCTCGCATTCCGTCCATCCGTGATGTACAAAGGAATTCCACAAATCTCACAGTTTGACTTCAATGCAGATGTGATGTACAAGGATTTCATTCAAGGAGGTCTAGGATACCGAACAGGCGTTGGACTTATTGGTCGCGTGGGAATCAATATTCAAGATTTGTTCTTTATTGGCTATGCGTACGAAGCTCCGATGCGAAATATTGCCAAGTACAGTTCAGGTTCGCATGAGGTGATTATCGGCTTGAAATTGTGCCGTAAGAAGAATGTAATCGAGTTGGCGGATGACGTAATCAATACACATCCTGATACAATAGTCAAAATCCAATATCAGATAGATACCTTGGTCGTTGAGCGCGTGGATACTGTCTTTATGGATTCTCCGCAAAACCGAATGGTGAGCAACCAAGAAGCTGAACGCGTGTTGGACTTGGCGGCAAAGACATTGGAGTTTGAAAATGACAAGGCAATCATCTTGAAGAAATCACACGGTGAGTTGGAGTCATTGACGAACATTATGTTGCTGCGCACGGATTTAAAAATTCGCTTAGAAGGGCATACCGACAACAGCGGTACGGAGGAATACAACTTGGAACTTTCTAAAAATCGTGTGCAAGCGGTAAAAGATTTCTTAGTGGCCAATGGTGTCGATCCATCCCGTATCGAATTGCAATGGTATGGCGAATCTAAGCCAATCTCTGACAATACAACAGAGGAGGGTAAAGCTCGAAATCGACGGGTGCTGATGGAATACCTTGGGGTGGAGAAGTAAAGTTATGAGTTACGAGTTGCGAGTTGCGAGTTACGAGTTGCGAATTACGAGTTACGAGTTACGAGTTGCGAGTTGCGAGTTGCGAATTAGTTGGCTCCGCCGCAACGGACACGTGAGTTGCGAGAGCAGACTCGAAGCCATTGGAGTTACTAAATACGAGTTAAGTTAACTAGTCATTAGTAACTAACAACTACTTCTTCCCCCATCGCTCATACCTCGCGTCCTGCATTGGTCGATTTTCTTCGATTTCCCGCAGTGGTTCACATTCCTTTAGCGTGTCTTGACATTCTTTTGGTAACGCTTGGTACAGGGCTGTTCCTTCGATTTTCCAACTGATCATCTCGTCACTTACTTCTTTGATGATCTTTGCTGGATTGCCGACCACAAGACTGCGGTTGGGAATAGTCATTCCACTTGGCATAAAACACAAGGCGCCAATGATGCATTCGTTGCCGATGACAACGTCGTCCATAATAACCGCATTCATTCCTACCAATGTGTTTTCGCCGATTGTTCCACCGTGTATGATGGCACCATGACCAATGTGAGCACCTTTTTTCAAAGTAACCGTTGTGCCTGGAAACATGTGAACGGTGCAGTTTTCTTGTACATTACAGCCGTCTTCGATCACGATCTGACCCCAGTCTCCGCGGATGGCAGCTCCAGGTCCGATGTAAACCTTCTCGCCAATGATGACATTTCCAGTTACACTTGCTTGCGGATGCACAAAGGAACTTTCTTTAATGACAGGTCGAAAACCGTTGAATTCGTATACGGCCATGAGTTGATAATTAAATTATTGTGGTAGATGCCACTTGAAGCGAAGTAGGGAAGTTTTCCCTTGCTGACC
>CANGIC010000087.1 GCA_947453795.1 Flavobacteriales bacterium | reverse complement strand
TAGGTGAAGTTGTAATCTCCGATGATCGCTATTTTCAGGGATTGGCTCATCACTATAGTGAATGAAAAAGCCGTCTCAATGAAACGGCTTTAAATTTTTATCGTTTGAAGAAGCCCTTCAGCTCTGCATTTTGTATGCGGATTGAATCCCAAGCAAGGGTCGTCGCATTTTGATGGTACACGTAACAGTTGAATGTACACACATACCGCGAATAATCGCCCGTAGCATCTGATCCTTGTTTAATGGCAGATAAGGTAACATCTTGAAAGTTAGGACTCGTTTGCTTCGATGTCCACAACAAACCGCTTCCGTCTTTATAGGTCACTTCAAAACCACTTGCGCCACCGTTCGAATAAGCAGGAGTGGTATTGTTCATGTGAAAATCATTGAAAGTAGTTAAACTTGGCTCAGCCGAAAGTGCTGCATCCCATTGTAAACTTCCCAAGCCAATTTTGATCGAAACAGGGTAAGTTGGAGATAACATTTCAGAATAATACACCGCACTAGAAAATGCTGGCGCCGGTAGAATGTATTTCGCTTTTGTACCACTGCAGTAGTAGCCACTTACATTTTCCGTAAACTCTGTGCTGATCCCGTTGATCAACCCTTGGAAATGACAATACTTGTCGACTGTTGGCACTGGTGCTGGAATGACTTCGTGCTCAATGCATGAACTAACACCAAGTGTGATAGCAATAGCACCGAATAAAATAAATCTCATGTTTTTCATATTTGCAGCTTTGTCTTGCTTCCTAAAACAAGGAAATGCGTCGGAAAGTTACAATGAATTTATGAAAAAACAAATTCATCAATGATTCACTTCAATCATTACTTAAGCACGAAGCTCTCGATACGGCTTTGCAGTAGATAAAAATGCCGTCTCAATCTGCGTGTTTTCAAGAGATTTCGTGCTCATCTCGTAGTATTGGGTACTGCCATTTTGCAAACTTTCAAGCAAGCCGTACACATCGTTTTCTGGATTGAGCTGCTGCAAATGATTCATCACCATGTTCAAGCCACTATGGTCGGTTACAATTTCTGAGGGATAGGAAAAAATCCCCTGTTGAATCGTTCCAACTATGCTTACTTCCTGTGAGCTTGAAAGAAAATAAATACCTTTGATGTTGATTTGTGTTGCCATATCCTCGTTGTTTATGGGACAAAGATGTGTGGGGAAGTTCGTAAACAATTTACGATGTTCTAAAAAAGAATGGTTTTTTCCCAAAAAAAGGCAAATAATTGATAATTTCAACCGAAAATAAGTACACATGAAGTACCACAAAATTGACCGAACACTTTTTATTCGCAACCGAGAAAAATTCAATGCCCACATGGACAATGGGGCCTTGGCAGTGTTTAACTCAAACGATATTTATCCCGTATCAGCGGATGCCACCATGCCTTTTCAACAGCACCGCGACATCTTTTACCTTTCTGGTGTGGATCAAGAGGAAAGTATCCTGGTGCTTTTTCCAACCTGTAAAAATGAAGCACACCGCGAAGTATTGTTTCTCAAAGAAACGAGTGACCTAATTGCGGTTTGGGAAGGTGAAAAATTAAACAAAGAACAGGCCTTCGAAACATCTGGGGTGAGAACGGTCTATTGGCTCAATCAATTCGATACCATCTTCAAACAAATGATGGCCGAGGCAGAGACCATTTATTTCAATACAAACGAACATTTGCGCGCATCGACTGAAGTGGAAACTCGTGAAGACCGTTTCATTAAACGCGTAAAATCAGATTACCCAGCACACCAAGTGCGGAAAAGCGCTCCAATCATGCACCGCATTCGTTCCATCAAGGAGGAGGTGGAATTGGCATTGATGCAAGAGGCATGCAACATCACCGAAGCCGGATTCAAACGGATTCTTGGTTTTGTGAAACCTGGCGTCTGGGAATACGAAATTGAAGCGGAATTCGCCCATGAGTTTCTGCGCAAACGCTCGAAAGGTTTTGCTTACACACCGATTATCGCTTCAGGAAAAAATGCATGTGTGTTGCATTACATTGAAAACAACCAAGCATGTGCCTCAGGCGATGTGATCTTGCTGGATGTAGGTGCGGAATATGCGAACTATTCTTCGGACATGACGCGCTGTATTCCTGTGAATGGACGTTTTACAGACCGCCAACGTGCCGTTTACAATGCCGTGTTGCATGTAAAACGCGAAGCAGAGAAATTATTGGTACCTGGAACTATCATGACGGAATACCACAAGGAAGTGGGGCACCTCATGGAAGCGCAATTGCTGCAATTGGGTTTGATTGATAAAACAGACATCCAAAATCAACGACCGGAATGGCCTGCGTATAAAAAGTATTTTATGCACGGCACCTCTCATTTCTTGGGCTTGGACACGCATGATGTAGGACTTTGGAATGAACCCATCAAAGCAGGTATGGTCTTTACGTGTGAGCCGGGAATTTACATTCCTGAAGAAGGTTTAGGGATCCGCATAGAAGACGACCTCGTGGTACAAGATACAGGTGCTCCATTCAATTTAATGCGAAATATTCCCATTGAAGCAGACGAGATTGAAGCGCTGATGAATGCCTGAAGCGCTGCTTTGGTCGCGGATGGAGGGCGCTGGTCCAACCGTCGTTTTTCTCCATGGTTTTATGGAAAGCAGCACGATGTGGGATTATCTCCCGCTCAGCGCTTGTCCGTATCAACGCCTTTTTATAGATCTCCCCGGTCATGGTCAATCTGACTTACTCACGGGCGAGGGTGACCCTTCGATCGTTCAAATGGCGGAACATGTTGCCGAAGTACTTTCAGCCCTGAATGTGCAACAGTTCGATGTGGTTGGTCATTCGATGGGTGGCTATGTCGCCTTGGAATTGAAAAAATCCATGAGGGCTTGTGGCCGCGTGGTACTGCTCAATTCAAATTTTTGGGCCGATACGGAGGAGAAAAAGCGCGACCGCATTCGCGTGGCAGACCTCGCCTTTAAAGCAAAGGATTTACTCGTTCAACAAGCGATTCCAGGATTGTTTTACCGAAAAGAAATGGACAATGATCCATGTCAAGCGCTGATCCGTGAAGCCAAACAGCTTTTGCCCGAATCCATTGCCTATGCGGCCTTGGCGATGCGCAACCGAGCGGACCATAGCGAAACAATAGTGTCCTACCCGAACGATTTTTTATTGGTTCATGGCGAGAACGATCCTTTAATCAACAGAGAAGTCATTCGCGAAAAAACAGCGAAACTTCCCGTGAAGGTGCATATACTTCCCAATGCGGGACACATGGCACACATCGAGCAGAGCGCTGAAATCCAGAATCTACTGGCGTCGTTTCTGTGTGATTAAGCGTTTACAACGCTCACTTATTCTCCTTCAAAATGCTTCCAACCTTGCGCCCTAAGCGTGATTGCTGAGCCATTTTTATCGATGTAATATATGCCATCTTGGGCGTTGGTGATGTGCCCAATTACAGTCATGTGGGGATTGCCTTTTATTTTATCGAAATCTTCTTGCTTAATGGTGAAAAGCAACTCATAATCCTCACCACCGTTCAAAGCGCAGGTATTTGGATCGAGGTTGAAATCAATCGCTGTCATCGCGGTTTTGGCATCAACAGGTAGCTTTTCGTCGTACACATGACAACCCACATTGCTCGATTTACAGAGGTGAAGTACTTCAGACGCTAAGCCGTCGGAGATGTCAATCATGGATGTTGGAAGGACATCCAACTCTGCAAGAAATCCGATAATATCCTTTCGGGCCTCTGGCTTTAACTGGCGTTCAATGATGTAGTCATGTCCATCGAGTTCGGGCTGTACATTGGGGTTTGCGCGAAATACTTCTTTTTCGCGTTCGAGTACCTGCAGTCCCATATAAGCAGCACCGAGGTCACCCGTAACCACCAATAGGTCGTATTCTTTCGCGCCACTGCGGTAGGTAATTTTGTCTTTTTTTACGGTGCCAATCGCCGTGATGGAAATGCTCAGTCCAGAATAGGAGGAGGAGGTGTCGCCACCAACGAGATCTACCTTATACTGGTCACAGGCCAAGCGAATCCCTTCGTACAATTCCTCCAAGGCCTCGAGTGGAAAACGATTCGACACCGAGATGGACACAGTGATTTGCGTAGGGGTAGCATTCATGGCACAGATGTCGGACACATTTACAGCGACACTTTTATATCCCAAGTGCTTCAAGGGCATGTACATCAAGTTGAAATGAATGCCTTCGGTCAATAAATCGGTACTCACCACCAAGGCATCATCCCCACCGATATCGATCACCGCGGCATCGTCCCCAACGCCCAACAACGAACTGCTGTGGTGCAAGGTGAAAGGTTTTGTTAAATGTTCAATTAAACCAAATTCTCCCAAGTCACTGATTTCTGTTCGTTTGTCGCTCATCCGCTGTTTTTTTGGCAAAAGTACGACAATCGAATAAATGGTACCCGTGTGTCTTTAAACTATCTGCACAATAGCTTAAAAAGGGGATTTATAAGATTGCTTTTTACGGCGCGCGTTTATTCCGATGGATTATTCGAGTTTTGGTAGAACAAAATTGGTCAATGGCATATGAAAACTTCCGCAACAACCGTTTGAATTCCTTACCTTTAACCGTGCATTTTTTGCGTTCCATGTAAACCATATACGAAAGTAAACGTGTGTAGATGGAGAGTGGGCACATGGCCTTTGCCACGGATTAAAAGCAGACAGAATGGATTTTGAATACGTATTCCAGAACATCTCATTGGGTGTCATTTATTTCAACATAAAGGGTAAGCCATTGTACATGAACGCTGCTGCGGAAAAAATGATGGGCATCTCCTTCGCGCAACTATTGGGAGACGAAAAACGACCTGACCGGTGGCAAATCGTCGGAAAAAATGGGGAGGAATTTACGCCTGAGGACAGCCCAGTTAAAAAGGTGTTTGAATCGGGGGAGGCCATAGAAAACAAAGAACTTGGCATCTATCTACCGGAGAAAAATGCCTTTGTATGGCTTGAAATCTGTGTGTTTCCAGAATTTCGTGCGGGTGATGAATTGCCGTATCAAGTGTTTGCTACCTTGGTGGACATCACCGACAAGAAGCTCATCGAAGCGGAATTGAACCAGTCGAATTATAAGCTTCAGGCGCGCGAACAGATGCTGTTGGGCTTGGTAAATACACAAACGAGTTATGTGATTCGCACAGACATGATGGGCCGAATAACCTACTGGAACAATAAGTTTGAGGAAGATTATGCATGGGCCTATGGTGACCAGGGCATCAGTAAAGGGTATTCTTTGTCATCGATATGTTCACATCACCACGAGCGGGTCAATGAGACAGTCTTAAGGTGCCTAGAAAATATGGGTAAGGTCTTTCGTGTAGAATTGGACAAACCCGGAATTAACGGGCAAATCAACACCACACTTTGGGAGTTTGTCTGTTTAATGGATGAAGCGGGAGTGCCCACAGAAATTCAATGCATGGGTATTGACATTACAGAACAACGTCGTGCCGATGAGCGCATCAAAGAAAGTGAGCGCAAATACCGCTCGTTGTTTTTCGATTCACCGGAGGCCTATTTTATTCTGAAAGATGGAGTCTTCATCGAATGTAATTCTTCAGCAGCGGCTTTATTCGGTGGTCTTCGGCAAGATATTATTGGGAAATCTCCTGAAATGATCTCACCTGAATTTCAAGCAGGAAATGAGCCCTCTGGACCCTTGGCGCTTGACTACATAGCGCAAGTAAATCAGAAAAAGGTGGTGCAGTTTGAATGGACCCAAAAGCGCATGGATGATTCACATTTCCTGAGTTTGGTGCGCCTCTCTGCGATGCAATACGACGGTGAAAATGCAGTATTCGTCGTGATGCGTGACATCTCCTCGGAGAAAGAGTCGGAAGAACAACTGCGCAAATTATCCTATGTCATCAATCAAAGTCCAACCAGCATTTTCATCACCAATATGGCCGGTGAAATCGAATATGCAAACCCAGCAACATCCATAAATAAAGGATACGATCTGGAGGAAATCATTGGGATGAATCCGAAAATCTGGAAATCTGATGATGCTGATGAAGGGCTTTACCAAGCCATTTGGGGAAATATTCTCGCTGGGGAGAAATGGCAGGGCTACATCAAAAATAAGCGAAAAGATGGAACCTCGGTGTGGGAATATGCGACCATCTTTCCCATTCAAAACAGTCAAGGTGAAATCACCAACTTTGCCTCGATTCAAGAAAATGTGACGGAGTTAAAGGAAATAGAGGAGTCATTAATCATCAGCGAAAACCGTTTGGCACAAATTGCTGAACATGGAAAATCGGTGATCTGGGAAATAAACTTGGATGGACTTTACACCTACATAAGTCCACTGTGCGAATCCGTATTTGGCTATACCGTCGAAGAAACGGTAGGGAGAAAACATTATTTCGATTTGTTTCCACCCGATCAGAAGGAAGCATTTATGACCTCGGCGGGTGAATTGTTGAAACGAGACGATAGTTTAATTGATTTTGAAAATCCAATCATTAAAAAGTCAGGTGAACTAATTTGGGTTTCCACCAATTGTGCGGCGATAAAGAATAAACAAGGAGCGGTCATTGGATACATTGGTGCAGATACGGAAATTACAGAGCGCAAAAAATACGAGCAAGAAATCGTTGAACTCAATGAGAGTCTAGAAAAGAAAGTGGAGCTGCGCACCGAGGAAATGGTCAAGATGAACAAGGACCTTGTCGAGGAGATTTCATACCGCAGTCGCGTGGAGGAGGAGCTCAAGTCGAAGTCAGAGGAGTTGGAAACGTTTTTCTCGGCCGCTCAAGATTTAATGTGCATTTCTGACCTTCAGGCCAATTTGGTAAAAGTGAATGCGGCTTGGAAGAATATTTTGGGTTACGAAACGCATGAATTGGAAGGATTCAATTTTATGGATTTTATTCATCCCGACGATATCGCACAGACCGTTGAAACCCTAGAGCAGCTCAACACCAAAAAGTCGATAGCCAATCTTGTTATTCGACTCATTGCAAAAAACGGAAATTTCCGTTACATTGAATGGAGTGCAGCCCCGGTAGGTGGCTATGTTTTTGCGGCAAGCCGCGATATTACGGAACGATTAAAACAGGAAAATGAATTGAGAAGCGCTCAAGAATTGGCCAATCAAGCAAACCTGTCAAAAAGCGAATTTCTTTCGCGCATCAGCCATGAATTGCGCACACCGATGAATTCCATTCTTGGATTTGCACAACTACTTGAAATGGGTTCCCTGGATGATACGCAGGAACGCAGCGTGGGGCATATCCTCCAAAGTGGAAAACACCTGTTGAATTTGATCAATGAAGTGTTAGAGATTTCTCGCATCGAATCGGGTCAAATGTCTCTTTCAATGGAACCCGTTTCTGTCAATGGTGTCATCCATGAAATTATTGACTCACTCAATCCATTGGCAAGTTCACGCAATATCAGTATTCACTCGAACTTCTATATAGGTGAGGTGTCTTACATTATGGCCGACCATCAGCGTTTGAAACAAATCATGATGAATCTGCTGAGCAATGCCTTGAAATACAATCGTCCAGATGGAATGATTGACGTGGATGTACTAGAAGGTCAAAATGAGATTGGTGGAAAACCAACAATTCGCATTGCTGTGCGTGACCAAGGATATGGTATCAGCCCAGACAACATGGAAAAGGTGTTCCTTCCTTTTGAGCGTATTGGTGCTGAAAATACCGAAACAGAAGGTACTGGTCTTGGTCTTGCGGTCGTTAAACAATTGACAGAATTGATGCACGGGGAACTTGGATTGGAAAGCAAATTGGGTGTTGGAAGTACATTCTGGATTGAATTTGCTTCGGCCAACGAGCGGGTTTTGGTTGACATAGGCCAGTCCAATCCACAAAAAAGTTTGGACATGAATCCCCATCACGGGAGCATTCTATACATCGAAGACAATAGCGCCAATGTGGACCTCATTCAACAAATTGTTGAGATGAAACTCGCTGGCGTGAAACTAATAACCAATGCTGCGGGATTAAAAGCGGTACAGTTGGCGTCGGAACTTCAACCGGATTTAATCCTGCTGGACTTGAATTTGACCGATATCCATGGCTCAGAAGTAATTCAACGCCTAAAAAAGGAGCCATTGACACGCGATATTCCAGTCGTGGTAATCAGCGCAGATGCGATGACGGAACAAATAGACCGCCTGATGTCACTCGGAGCGAACAACTACCTCACGAAGCCCATTGACATCGGGTTATTCTTAAATGAAGTGGACAAATACCTTTCATAAATCATGAAGATGGAACTGACAAATTCAAAAATTTTGATCGTTGATGATCAAGTGGCCAATGTGAGAATTCTTGAAAGCTTGCTTGAAATTAAAGGATTTAAACAGGTGAAATCAACGACAGATTCACGGCAAGTGGAAGAACTTGTGGCGTCTTTTTCGCCCGATTTACTCTTGTTGGATTTGATGATGCCTCACATGTCTGGATTTGAAGTAATGGAACGTCTGCGCGGAAAAGAAACGGATGGTCATTTTATGCCGATCTTGGTATTGACCGCCGATTCAACCAAAGAATCGAAACAGCAGGCCTTGCTACATGGGGCAACCGATTTTCTTACCAAACCTTTCGATTTTACGGAAGTATTGCTCCGCATCAATAACTTGTTAATGATTAGTCATCTGACGGGGTCGTTAAAGGGGCAAAATGAGTTGCTGGAAGAAAAGGTTAAGGAACGTACGGTGGAACTCGAGCAAAAGAATCAGGAGCTTCAACAGTTTGTTTTTATCGCTTCGCACGATCTACAGGAACCGCTTCGCATGATCACGGAGTTCTTAGGTCAATTGCAATTGAAGTATGGTGACACCATCGACGAGCGCGGCATGAAGTACATCGATTTCGCAGTCAAGTCAGCCATGAAAATGAAGGGCTTAATCGTCGATTTGCTGGAATATTCAAAGGCCGATGCCCTGATCGTTGGAGATGCCGCAAAGGTGGACTTAAACAATGTGTTGGACGATGTGCGCATCTTGTTGAACAGCGCTATAGAATCCAATAAAGCCAAAATCAATATTGGTATAATGCCCGAAATTAAAGCTCCTGTTTCCGTTCTTCGTCAAATTTTTCAAAACCTTATTGGAAACGCCATTCGCTACCGTCAAACGGACCAATCCCCAGTGGTGACCATTCGAGCAGTAGAAAATGATCAATTCTATAGTATTGAGGTAGAAGACAATGGCCTTGGAATTCCCTTAGAATCTCAAGGAAAAATCTTCGATTTGTTTCACCGCATACATGCATCGGGCGATCAAGGCGGTTCGGGTGTTGGTTTAGCGATAACGAAAAAAATCATCGAACGCATGAATGGCACCTTGGAAGTGAAGTCCACAGTTGGAGTAGGTTCCGTATTTACCATTCACCTGCCTAAGGTTTAGGAGTTGGAATTTGATCCCAGGGGAATTTGATTGCTTAGCAAATTTGATCCCAGGGGAATTTGTTCCCAAGGGAATTTGATTGCTTCGCAAATTTGATCCCAAGGGAATTTGATTGCTGCGCAAATTTGATCCCAGGGGAATTTGATTGCTGCGCAAATTTGATCCCAAGGGAATTTGATCCCAAGGGAATTTGATTGCTGCGCAAATTTGTTTTGATTTTTACCTTAGTATAGATCCGCCGAATTGCCGTAGGCATCAAATTTCGAATTGCTTTAGCATCAAATTT
>CANGIC010000086.1 GCA_947453795.1 Flavobacteriales bacterium | reverse complement strand
TCTTTTAATTTGATGCCTGTGGCAATTCATAATTTGGTGCGTCGCCCGCCTCTGCGGATTTCTAAACAATTTGCTGCTTCGCAATTATTGAATTTGATGCTTCGCAATTTAAATTAATTCGTAACTCGTAATTCGTAACTCGTAATTAGTAACTCTTTTACCCCCCAGTAAAATACCTGTATAAGTCATTTCCGTTCGCATACAACAGCAAGCCCATCAACAAGATGAAACCTACATATTGCGCGTATTCCAATACTTTTTGAGGAGCTTCACGGCCGGTAATCATTTCGTATAGCAAGAACACAATGTGTCCACCATCTAGTGCAGGGATCGGTAGGATGTTCATGAAGGCCAAAATAATGGAAAGCAAGGCCGTATTCATCCAGAAGATTTGCCAGTCCCATGTTGGAGGGAACAAATTTCCGATGGCTCCAAATCCACCGATGGACGATGCCCCCTTCTTTGTGAAGACAAATTTCATCTGCGCTACATAATTGCTCAAGGTACTGAACCCGCGTTCTGTTCCTCTGCCGATGCTTTCCCCGAAACTATATTTCACTGTATGAATGGCTTTCAGGTCGAAGTACTTTTCTTTCTTCACAGCAAAACCTATCGTTCCTGCGGGTAGTACTTTACTTTCAAGCGTGTCCATTTTTCCACTGCGCTCAATCACGATGCTTGCTTTCTTTCCTTTCGCCGCGTAAAGACTGCTTTGGATTTGATCGTAGAATTCAATGGCTGTTCCATCAATGGAAATGATTTTATCGCCTTTTTGCAATCCGGCCTTCATGGCTGGCGTTTTTGGCATCACAGTGTCTACCACTGTTGACTTATGGCGCAAACCTGTAGCTGGAAAAGCCCCTTCTTTGAAAAGTTTGTATTCTACGCCTGCCGGTAGGGTTATTTCTTCAATGGTTCCATCTGGTCGCTGAACGGTAAGTTTGCGTGCCTCATTCAGTAGGATATCGGTATTTATGTCGTTAAAGTGATTGACTTCAGCGCCTTCCACTTTTAAAATGTTGTCTCCTGAATGTAGATCGTATTTTGCCAAGAATGGGTGAATGGCCAATCCAGCTTTCAAATCTTTGGTTTGCACCTGCTCTTCACCGTACACAAACATGATACAGATGTAGATGAAAATTCCAAGTAGTAAATTCACCGTTACCCCACCAATCATGATGATCAATCGTTGCCATGCCGGCTTCGAACGAAACTCCCACGGTTGAGCCGGCTGCGCCATCTGCTCTTTGTCCATGGATTCATCCACCATGCCGGAGATTTTCACATATCCGCCCAACGGCAACCAACCAATACCCCATTCAGTATCACCAATTTTTTTCTTGAACAGAGAAAACCAAGGATTGAAGAAGAGGTAGAATTTTTCTACACGTGTTTTGAAAAGTCGAGCAGGGATGAAATGCCCAAATTCATGCAGAATAACAAGAATTGAGAGGGCGAGTATAAGTTGTGCGGCTTTGATCCAGAAGTCCATGTACAGTGATAAATGAGATACAAATATAGTGCTTTATGCGCTCGGACTTTCCTCCGAATAGTATTCGTTTTGAATGAAATAGTCGAGCATCGCCTCCTTGATTAAATGCTGCTGTTCGCGTTCATCCAGCACGGGAAGCATTTTGTTTAAGGTGAAATGTGGCCAATTGTCTGCATCACGACCATCGAAGGTATAATACCCATAGGGTTCCAGCAAGGTGCAAATGGCGATGTGGAACAAGTCTGTCTTTTCACTTTTTGTAAAATTCTTGTAGCCATTGCCCAATTCGTTCACTCCAATGAGAAATAACATCGCCTGGACATCCATACCTCCTCCAAAACTCTCTTCGAGGTGGGTTTTTAATTTTTGAAAGCGCAGTTCGATGTCGTAATCCATAATGGTGTAAAATTACGAAAGAGAAAGGGCTCTTGGCACAAACTTTTGTAATTTCACGGAACATTCTGTAAATTATCAATCATTAACACAAAGCGATCATGAAAAAACACCTTCTTCTCAGTGCCACACTTCTCACAGGACTGCTTTTTTCCTGCGGCGGAAATGATGCGGAAACCACAAAATCGACTTCAGAGAAATGCACCTATTCAATGGTAAATGAAAATTCAACCTTGGAATGGACTGCCTTCAAGTTTACTGAGCGCAAAGGGGTTACTGGAACATTTAGAGAAATCAACATCGACGGATTGGAGTCCTCCGAAGATCCAAAAACACTGATTGAATCCCTTTCATTTTCAATACCTACAGCAACCGTTGAAACGGAAAACCCTGAGCGCAATTACAAAATTTCAAAGCATTTCTTTGGGATAATTGCAACACAAAACATTACCGGTGAGGTGAAGTCCTTGGGTAAAAATGGAAAAGCGGTGATCTCCATCAAAATGAATGGAATGAGCAAAGATGTGACGGGTGAATATACACTCAATGCTGGAACATTTGTCTTTAAAGCGGCAATTGACGTGGTTGATTGGAACGCGGGAAGTGGAATCTCAGCATTGAACACCATTTGTAAAGACTTGCATACAGGAACGGATGGGGTATCGAAATTATGGTCAGAGGTTGACCTTTCGTTTACTACGGTCTTGAAAAAAGACTGCAAATAAGGTTAACAAACCACCGTTAAGAAATGAGAAAGCTCACCCGTTTTGGTGGGCTTTTTTTAGGGTAATTTTCCACTATGAATTTCCTAGATGCGTTGATTATTCTACCCCTGTGTTACGCGGCATACCGCGGGTTCAAACACGGATTGATTATCGAAGTCTTCACCTTGATGGCCCTCGTGCTTGGCTTGTACGCAGGCATTCATTTTTCTGATTTAGTTTCCGACTTCATGAAGCGATCGTTTGGTTGGCATTCCAAATGGCTACCTGTGCTTTCCTTCACGGTCGTTTTCCTGGCGGTAGGAGCCATGGTTTATTTCGCGGGAAAAGCATTAGAACGGATGATCCGCGTGGCCAGTTTGTCTCCAGTAAATAAGTTTCTTGGGGTCTTCTTCGCCGTGTTGAAAATGCTCTATATCGTGAGCATTGTGATTGTACTCATCGAAACATACGACGAACGAGGGGATTTCTTCCCGGAAGAAAAAAAGAAAGAATCGCTACTTTATTATCCCGTGAAAAAGGTATCTACAGCTACAGTACCTGGTGTCGCTTCGAGTACCATTTTCCTGAAGAATGCGTTAAAGCCAGAAGCGGATAGTACCGGACTTACGGTTGAACAAATTATTCGCGCAAAAGAAATCGCAGACAGTCTTGGGATTGACGCCAACAACGCAAAGGAAATTAAACGAGTTCACGATGAATACATGGAAAAAGACAGGTAGTATGCTCTTGGTGCTTTTTGCACTGAAGGCCTATGGTCAATTGAGTCCAATCATTCCTGCCGATAAAAAAGACCGACTCAACATGTACGTGAAAAAATCTGGACCCTATATTGGGATTCAGCGAGGGAAATACACGGTGTTGGAGCTTGGAGTTGAACGCCAATGGAAACGCATTCAACTGTCTTCTGCGCGCACACAGGGGATTCACCTTGGATTCAATTATAATTTCTGGAGAAATGTCTTGGGTTATGACATCGGGTACTGGTCCAAACCATCGCGGCTTGGACTAACCTATGGACTGAATCTCGTGATGCGCACCGATTTTGATCACACGAAAGTGGGCTTTGTGCCTGTCTTGGGCTACCAATTTTCTATTTTACACCTGCAAACGGGGTATCATTTTCTTGCACCAAGCAACAAGGGATTCAATATGGAAACGAATTCTTATTTCGTGAGTTTGCGTGTGGTGTTAATCAATAACCGAAAAACGGAAGTAAAGAAGGGGAATAAAAAGCTTTTTCAAGACCGCAAGAACTAAGCTAGAAAAGTGATCCTTGCTCGAAGTAGGTGTTCTGATAAGGCAGTTGAACTTCTGGACAATCGGGCTGTTTTCCAGAAATAATGCGCTGATCAATTTCGTGGGCAATCATCAAGTGATCGCTTAGCGACGGTGAAAGATCAGCCACTGCAAGTTCCCCATTCAACCATGCGTTTTCTTGAGAAGCAGGTAAAATCAAGGGCATGCGTTTTTTTGTGTTGTGAATTTCTTCCATCAAGGCATTTGCCGGACAGGTTATAATCGTAAACGTCGATTTGAGTTGTCCATCCAGAGGGTTCATCCATTGGTCAAACAAACCTGCCATGGAAAAAAGTTCATGTTCTGGGGGATGTATGAAAAAGGGCGTTTTCCGCGTGCCATTGGTTTGCCATTCAAAAAATCCGGATGACGGAACAATACACCTATTTCGAGCGACCAGATGTCGGAAACTTGCTTTTTCATCAAGTGTTTCCATGCGTGCATTTAAAGTCTTGGCAGCGATGTCTTTCGGCGTTGTATCCTTGAACCACGAAGGAATCAAACCCCAGTGCATGGATTGAATTTCTTCCTGTGTGGTAATGACGCGCCAAGTTGGAAAGGTGAAACCAGATGCAAAAAATACGGGGCTTTCAGCGAGACCTTGAGGCACTGATTTTTTGTAGCGCTTCGAGAGGTCAACATTTTTCGAGGTAGAGGCATTACTGTAACACATGCGACGAATTTAGCAGAAAATCAATATATTATTTTGACTTTCCACCTGATTTAACGATTAAGTCAGCCAACCAATCGAAAAAAATGCATAAATTTGGCACCTCATTAAGCATGCACAATGACAAACGGTATTCAATTATTTGCGGGTAGAGCTTCCCGTGACCTAGCGGAAAAGATAGCCACGAGCTATGGGATTTCCCTTGGGAACGTGAAAGTTCTTGAGTTTAGCGATGGTGAATTTCAGCCATCATTTGAAGATTCCGTGCGTGGTCAAGATGTCTTCATCATTCAATCAACCATGCCGCCAAGCGACAACTTGTTTGAATTGTTGTTGATGGTCGATGCGGCTAAACGTGCTTCAGCTCGAAAAATTATCGCGGTGATTCCTTACTTCGGTTTTGCCCGCCAGGACCGCAAGGATAAGCCACGTGTGGCCATCGGTGCTAAACTAGTTGCCAACATGATGATGGCTGCGGGTGTGAATCGCTTAATGACCATGGATTTACACGCAGATCAAATTCAAGGATTCTTTGAAGTTCCTGTCGATCACTTGTTTGCATCCACCATATTCTTTTCCGAATTGGAAAAATTGAACAATGGTAACCTGATTATGGCTGCGCCAGATGCGGGAGGTGCCAAACGTGCAAATTCTTACGCCAAGAAACTCGATACAGGTCTTGCCATCTGTCACAAACAACGCAAGAAAGCCAATGAAGTTGCTGAAATGACGGTGATTGGTGATGTGGCAGGTAAAGATGTCATCTTAATTGACGACATGTGCGACACAGCTGGCACCTTAACAAAGGCCGCTGATTTGTTCATGGAGAAAGGTGCACTTAGTGTGCGTGCTTTCTGCACACATGCTGTATTGTCTGGTCCTGCTTACGAGCGGATCGAAAACTCAAAACTGACTGAATTGATTGTTACAGATACGATTCCTTTGAAGCAACACAGCGACAAAATTCGTGTGGTAACAGTCGCAGATTTATTCGCTACCGCCATTCATTGCACGGTAAACAATCAATCCATCAGTTCCCAAAATGTAATTTCTTAAACAAATAAATATGAAAACAGCACAATTGAGCGGTTCGACTAGAACGAACGTAGGGAAAAAGGACGCTGCTGCCGTGCGTAATGCGGGCTTGGTTCCTTGTGTGCTTTACGGACAAGGTGAGCAAACTCACTTCTCAGTGAAGCGTAACGACATTGAGAAGCTTGTATTTTCTCCCGATGTCTACAAAGTAGAATTGGACATCGATGGAAAAAAAGCTAGCGCAATTATCCGCGAATTGCAACAACACCCAGTGAAAGACAATGTATTGCACGTTGACTTCTTGGAGTTGAGCGACTCTAAACCAATCCGTATCTCTTTGCCTGTTCGTCTGACAGGTTCATCACGCGGTGTTATGGCTGGGGGTAAATTGCTTCAAGTGTTCCGTAAATTGCAGTGTGTTGGTCTTTCACAAGATCTTCCAGAAGCAATTGTTTTGGACATCAGCAAATTGAAAATTGGTAAATCTATCCGTGTAGGATCTATCGAGATCCCTGGAGTGAAATTCCTTGACCCTGCAAGTGCAGTTGTTGTTTCGGTTAAAATGGCTCGTGGAGCAACGAAACCAGCAGACGACGATGACGATGAGGAAGAAGAAGCATAAGATTTTTCAAACGAATCAAGAACCCCGACGAAACTCGGGGTTTTTTTGTGCCTGGAAATTTGGTGGGGTGGAGTTGAGACTTCCTTCGGAAACCCATCTTTATCAGTGTCAGGGCGATAATGACAAGGTCAAGATTTGTTGTTGAAATCTAGAAACATCTTTTTATATAGAAAATTATCCTACATTTGATTAATGCAGAAGGATGTTAAACATAGCTTGTCAAAATCACTTTTTTGGGATGTTAATTTTGAGGACATAGATTCTCAAGCTCATTCTCTATTTATTACAGAGCGCGTTCTTACAAGAGGAACATTAGACGATTTCAAATCGCTAAAAAACTATTTTG
Source organism: Flavobacteriales bacterium (assembly GCA_947453795.1). Taxonomy (GTDB): domain Bacteria; phylum Bacteroidota; class Bacteroidia; order Flavobacteriales_D; family Crocinitomicaceae; genus M0103. Next base: position 3,259 of record CANGIC010000086.1, on the reverse strand, counting down.
GAATAGAAAAATTAAAATCTATAATCGTAGAAATAAAAAATCTTGACGAAAGAACCTTAAGTTTTTGCTCCGCTTATTTTTCTATTCCTAAAATAAAATTCAGATGTTACAATTTCAAACAGTCGAATCTAACACACTGGAATTATTAAAATCTTTAATGCAAAAAGAATATTTAAATTCTTTTGTTTTGGTTGGGGGAACTGCTTTGGCGTTGCAGTTAGGAAATAGAGAATCTGTCGATTTGGATATGTTTTCAAACACTGATTTTTCGTCAAATGAACTTTTGACATCGTTGTTGAGTGATTATCCAATTATTGTGAATAATCAACGTTCACAAACGTTAATTTCAACAATAAATCATGTTAAAGTTGACTTTATAAAATTCCATTATCCGTTTATCAGACCTTTTGTTGTAATGGAAAATATTCGAATGGCTTCGATTGAAGATATTGCAGCCATGAAGTTAGATGCCATAACAGGTCGAGGAAGTAAAAAAGATTTTTATGATCTATTTTTCCTTTTACAACGCTATTCAATAGATGAGTTGTTTTCCTTTTATATTGAAAAATATCCACATCAAACTACTTTTCATGTAGCACGAAGCCTTACTTATTTTGATGATGCTGAAATACAACCAAACCCAATTGTTTTTGACAAAACCCTAACTTGGGAAGGAGTAAAGCTTAAAATTATAAGTACAATTCAAGGGTTATAATTGAACTATCCAATTTTATCTTTTTCTTCTGCCTTCTAGCCACTTAGGGACGTTTTTTTCGTTGCTTTTTTGAGGATCTCCCAACAATTTATCAATCAAATCAGGACGCTTGGCTTTCGTCAATTGCTTGCGGATCCAGTCTTGGTTTTCTTTCTTGTACCAAAAGAAGAATCGGTTCTGGTTGAGTTTCTCTTCCTTGGTCTTGACGGTCTTGATGGGCTTCAAGGTGTAGGGGTGAACACCGGTGTAATAGATCACCTCGGCAACCGTCATCGGCGTGGGTGTAAAGTCTTGCACCTGTTCCAACTGGAATCCCATATCCTTGGTTTCGGCAGCCAAGTTGGCCATGTCTTCTTCTTCACAGCCCGGGTGGGAGGAGATGAAATAAGGAATCAACTGCTGCTTTAAGCCGTGCTTTTCAGAAATGCGGTCGTACTTTTCTTTGAACTTATGGAAGTAGGAGAAAGATGGTTTTCGCATCACACGCAAGGTGGCGTCGGAGGTGTGCTCTGGAGCTACCTTCAAGCGTCCACTGATGTGGCGGGTAATCACTTGCTCGATGTACTCGTCGTGATTACCGTCGTCGTTGTTTTTGTTAAAGTCGTCGACCAATAAGTCGTAGCGAATTCCAGAACCTACAAAGGCCTTTTTAACCTTGGGATGGGCATCGACCTTGCGGTACAATTCGGTCATCGGCTTGTGCGAGGTGTCGAGATTGCTGCAAATCACGGGGTGAATACAACTCGGCGATGAACAACGGGCACAAATGGCTTCGTCCTTGCCTTTCATCTTGTACATGTTCGCCGATGGTCCACCCAAATCGGAAATGTAACCGCGAAATTCTGGGTGTTGCACCACTTCTTCGATCTCGGCTAAAATGGATTTCTCACTGCGCGAAGCGATGAATTTCCCTTGATGTGCAGAAATGGTACAGAAGCTACATCCTCCAAAACAACCGCGGTGCATGTTCACCGAAAACTTAATCATGTCGTAGGCCGGAATAGCGCCTCGTTTCTTGTATTTCGGATGGGGTAGGCGGGTATATGGCAAATCGAACGAACGGTCAATCTCGTTTTCGTTCATGGTTTTATACGGCGGATTGATCACCAAGGTCTGATCGCCAACGTGTTGAATGATGCGGTCTGCTTGCCATTTATTGGATTCTACCTCAACAATTTTAAAGTTGGCCGCATAACGAATTTTATCTTCCAAGCAGATCTCGTGACTCGCCAATTCGATGGTTTCCCACTGCTTGTTTTTCGGCAATGGCAGTGCTGCATCTTGCAAGAAAGCAACCTGTTTGATGGTATGCAAATTGGTGAAAGGAACGCCTTTTTTCAACAGCTGCAACATTTCTCGCAACGGCTGATCGCCCATCCCATACACCAACAAATCGGCTTTAGAATCAACAAGGATGGAAGGCATCAACTGGTCTTTCCAATAATCGTAATGTGTCACTCGGCGCAAAGATGCTTCGATGCCACCAATCATCACCGGAACGTCTGGATAAAGTTCTTTCAGGATGTTGGTATAAACGGTTGTGGCATAATCGGGACGAAATCCAGCTTCACCACCAGGGGTATAGGCATCGGTAGATCGGAGACGTTTGTTGGCGGTATAGTGATTCACCATGGAATCCATACAACCCGCGGTCACCCCAAAGAAATAACGGGGCTTACCAAACTTCTTGAAGTCCCGCAAATCATCTTTCCAATTCGGCTGTGCGATGATCCCCACACGAAATCCTTCGTCCTCCATGATGCGACCAATCACGGCTGTACCAAAAGCAGGGTGATCAACATACGCATCGCCAGATACAAGTATGATATCCAAATCATCCCATCCGCGCTTTTCGATTTCTTTCTTCGTCAGCGGAAGCCAGTCGGTAATCGGTCGTTCCATTTCCATCGGTGCAAAAATACGCATTAAACAGGGGCCTTGTCAAGAGTGCGATGCGCTTTGAAAGAATGTTTGTAAATTACCACCATATTTATCGGTTTTTCAATGCGGAAGATTTTTATTGTGCTTTTCATACTTGGAGCTTGTGCGGGTAAAAAGCACGAACCTCAGCCGTCAAAACGACAAAATGAGGCGGATGATTTCATCTTTCGCATGCAATTGATGTACACTGAACAGGAGGAGGAAGCGTCTTTTCCCGTTTGGTTTAATGAAGAGATGATCGCCAAGCAACAGATTTCTTCCATCACCCAAACCATTTATGAAACAGAGATCAAGGACGCAGTTAAAAACCTTCGCGAAAAGCGGCAGTACTATTTCAACCGTGACGGCGTGTTGCGTTGCATGGTGAAACGCAGCTATTATGACGATGAACAAATAGGGCTGATCCGTTATGATTATCCTACAGGTCATGATGCCTTTGGCTATGGACGCTTTCTCGAGGTAAAGGATACTTCACGATTGGATTTTTTAGAAGATGCCAATGTTCAAGGGGTGAAATCCGTGTTTTATCTCGTTTCCATGGGGAAAGATTTGCTGGTTTTCCGGAACGGTCAAACCGGAAAGAAGAGGTTTTATTTTCCGAAT
>CANGIC010000085.1 GCA_947453795.1 Flavobacteriales bacterium | reverse complement strand
TTTTTTCAGTTTGTTTCGCCTGCTGAACCGCTGCACTTGCCTCATCAGCTGACATTTCAGGTTCGTCGGCGGTGTCCGTGGTGTCCGGATACGTTATTCTTTCTGTGGAAGTGTATTCGTTTTCAGCGTCTTTTGCTTGACGTTGAGAGATCGTTTCGGTGTTCATGCGAGATTCATCACCGGCAATGTTCTCCTCTGAGTGGTCAATTGCACCGCTTGTTTGTACAATCTGTTGATTGGGATTTGTTTTCACAAAACGCAAGCCATTGTGTATTCCACATGAACTGATTAACAGCGCAATAAGACCAAATAAAAATGTGAACTTTTTCATAATGCTGTATGAAACGGGTTTTTTGAAATTTTAGTGAAAGTACATTAATTTTCTGCGTTCCGCAAACGCTGAAGCTGCTCAAAAGCATCCCGAATGTTGCCTACGCTGTTGAACACGATGCGCAGTCTTCCGTTTTGTTCAGCCAAACGGCATTTGTCTCCCAGTTTGATTGCGTTTTGAAGAAGTGTTTGAAAAGCGTCTGTTTCGAAGAAAGGGGATTGAGGATTCGCCAGGAAGTACCCGACCATTTTCCCGGATTTAATGACCAAGCGTTCAATGCCAAGTTCCTCGGCCAACCAGCGCAGCTTGAAGGAGAGCACGAGTTCTTTCACCTGTCTCGGAAGTGGGCCAAAACGGTCAATCAATGAAGCGGCAAATTTTTCCAATGCTGCCTCGTCTTGCAGGTTATCCATTTCTTGGTACAAACTCAAGCGTTCGGCGACATTGTTGACATAGTCATCGGGAATGCGCACCTCTAAGTCTGTTTCCATGTTGCAGTCCTTCACAAATTGAAGCATGCTATCGGTGGTGCGTTCGTCAAACAACTCTTTGAATTCATTCTCCCGCAATTCTTCGATGGCCTCGTTCAAGATCTTTTGATACATCTCGAAGCCAATTTCTGAGATGAAGCCACTTTGTTCGCCACCTAGCATATTTCCCGCCCCACGGATGTCAAGGTCTTTCATCGCGATGTTGAACCCAGATCCTAAATCGGAGAATTGCACCAAGGCCTCTAATCGTTTCCGTGAATCGGAGGTCAATATGCTGAATTTAGGTGCCACCAAGTAGCAGAATCCTTTCTTGTTGCTTCGGCCAACACGGCCACGCAACTGGTGAAGGTCGCTCAAACCAAAGTTGTGTGCGTCGTTGATGATGATGGTGTTGGCATTGGAAATATCAATACCAGACTCGATGATGGTCGTTGCCAAAAGAACGTCGTATTCGCCATTGATGAAGTCCATCATCACTTTTTCAAGTTGTTGCCCGTCCATTTGTCCGTGCCCAATGCCAACGCGAACACCAGGACACAAGCGTTGAAGCATGCCTGAAATTTCTTTGATGTTGGCCAAGCGGTTGTTCACGAAGAAAACTTGTCCTCCACGACTTACCTCATACGCAACGGCATCGCGAATAATTTCTTCATTAAATTGAATGATCTCCGTCAAAACGGGTTGTCTGTTAGGTGGCGGTGTATTGATGATACTGAGGTCTCGTGCCCCCATCAATGAGAATTGTAGGGTTCGTGGAATTGGTGTGGCCGTGAGTGTCAAGGTGTCGACTGTGGCACGCAAGGTCTTCAATTTATCTTTTACCGAAACGCCAAACTTCTGTTCTTCATCGATGATCATTAACCCGAGGTCCTTGAATTTAATGCGCTCCGCAACAAGGGCATGGGTTCCAATTAAAATATCTATTTTTCCTTCTGCCAGTTTTTTAATGGTTTCGCTGGTATCTTTCGACGATTTAAAGCGGTTGACATAATCGACAGTCACAGGGAAATCTTTCAATCGCTCTTTAAAACTGCGGTAATGCTGCATGGACAAAATGGTCGTTGGCACCAGTACAGCAACCTGCTTTCCATCTGTGGCGGCTTTAAACGCTGCGCGAATGGCGACTTCCGTTTTTCCAAACCCAACATCACCACAGATCAAGCGGTCCATCGGTGTGGGAGATTCCATGTCTTCCTTGATGGCTTGCGTGGCTTTGAGCTGATCGGGAGTATCTTCGTACATGAACGATGCTTCGAGCTCGTTCTGTAAATAGGTGTCTTCTTGAAAGGCAAAACCGGGCTGTGACTTCCGTTTGGCATACAGCTGTATGAGGTCGAAGGCCAATTCTTTGATTTTCTTCTTGGTCTTGTTCTTTAGCGTTGCCCATGCTTGCGTTCCCAACTTGTTCATCTTCGGAACGCTGCCGTCCTTACCGGTGAATTTTGAGATGCGGTGCAAGGAGTGAATGCCAACATAAAGCACATCGCCATCTTTGTACAAAAGTCGAATCGCTTCTTGGGGTTTTCCATTCACATCAATGGTTTCCAGTCCCGAAAACTGTCCTACACCATGATCGATATGGGTGACATAATCGCCTTTCTGAAGGTTGTAAATTTCTTTGAGTGTCAGTGCTTGCTTTGCCTGTCTGAACCCCTCCTTTAAACGGAAACGGTGATAGCGCTCAAACAATTGGTGGTCGGTGTAGCACGTCAGCTTGAGTGATGGAGCAATGAACCCTTCGTGCAGGGCAAGTGGCATCGGTTTGAAATCTGCACCACCACCGATGTCTTCAAAAATTTGAAACAAACGGTCTATTTGCTTTGGCTGATTGGAGAAGATAAGGTTGTCGAAACCATTCTCCGCATGGGCGGCCAAATCGCTCCGAAGAAGGTCGAAATTTTTGTTAAAGCTGGGCTGTGGTAAGAAGTCAAATTGACACGCATGGTCTGACGTAAAATGGTACTCAGGACCCCATTCAATGGTGCTATGATCATTTAAAACTTCTTCAATTTCAGTAGGATGCATAAACAAATCGCTGGGCAAGGTCCGTTTCACGGTGTCTGACAGTTCAGCATGAATTTTTACTGCGCGCTTGTATTCTTTGTCAATGATGCTGCGCAATTGTTCCACAGAAGAAACCCAAATTGTAACATGCTGACCTAGAAATTCGAAAAAACTACCATTCCCTTCAAGGTTGAGCTGTCCTTGCACGTTGGGTATGATGTTGAAATGCTTATGATTAACGAGCGATAACTGATTTCCAGCATCAAAGGTGCGGATGGATTCTACCTCATCGCCAAAAAACTCAATGCGAAAGGGATTGTCATTGGCATAGGAAAAAACGTCAACGATTCCTCCGCGAATGGAGAATTGTCCGGGTTCATACACAAAGTCAACGCGGTCGAAATGGTATTCCAAGAGCAATTCATTGATGAGGTCAATGGAATAATTTTTCCCTACTTCAACCCGCAAGGTATTGTCGCTCAATTTCTTTTGTGTCGGAACTTTTTCGAATAGTGCCTGCGGATAGGTCACCACACGAACATTTGTCCCGTTGTTGATGCGTTCAAGCACCTCCGCTCTAGATACCACATTGGCATTGTCGGTGTCTTCCAATTGATAGGGCACGCGGTATGAAGCGGGATAAAATAAGATGCGTTTATCGTCTGGAAAAAGTCCTTCGAGGTCGTTCAGAAAATAAGCGGCTTCCTCTTTGTCCGGGAGAATGAACAAGTGATGTCCCGGAATTTGTTCGGTAAGTGCGGTTGCACACAACCCTTTCGCAGAACCGACAAGACCTTTCCAATGGATATGGGCTCCTGCATACTGCAGCGCATTGGCCGAAGAATCAATTTGCGGGAGAGTGGTAAATGCTTTTTTTAAATCGCGAATATCCATTATTTCAGCAAGCTCAGTGCTTTCTCTACCATTTGTTTTGAACCGATGTAAAACGGAACCCGTTGATGCAGTCGCGTTGGTTTCAAGTCCATCACGCGCTTTCTACCCGTACTGGCAACTCCTCCCGCTTGTTCAGCGATAAAGGCCAAGGGGTTACATTCATACAAGAGGCGCAATTTCCCTTCAGGCGATGTGGTGGTATCGGGATAAATGTAGATGCCTCCTTTGATCATGTTGCGGTGAAAATCTGCCACCAAGGATCCGATATAGCGTCCAGAATAGGGAGCACCCTTGTCATTCTCAAAACTTTGACAGTACGCTACGTACTCACGCAATCCTTCTTCACAGATGTTGATGTTTCCTTCATTCATGGCATAAAGACGACCTGTTTCAGGCATTCTCATGTCGCGATGTGAGAGGCAAAATTCACCAATGGATGGGTCCAATGTAAAGCCATTTACGCCACGACCGGTGGTATAAACCAGCATGGTAGAGGAGCCGTATAACACATAACCCGCAGCCACTTGTTCAGAACCAGGTTGAAGCATATCCTCCAATGTGGCCTCTGTGCCGACCGCTGAAATGCGGCGATAAATGGAGAAAATGGTGCCGATGGATACATTCACATCAATGTTCGATGAACCGTCCAACGGATCAAACAACACGACATATTTCCCGTTTTTTGCAGATTCAGAGGTGAATGCAACGAAATCGTCATTTTCTTCGGAGGCAATACCACAGATTTCACCGCCATATTCAAAGGCCTTGATGAATTGCTCATCGGCTACGACATCTAGTTTTTGCTGTTCTTCACCCTGTATATTGGTATTGCCATGTGCCCCAAGAATGTGGTCCACAAGACCAGCTTGGCGAACATCGCGACTTACGATCTTAGATGCCACAGCGATGTCGTTCAAAATGCGTGAAAGCTCTCCTGTAGCGAAAGGAAAGTCCGCTTGGCGATCCATGATGAACTCATTGAGGGTAACTACTTTTGACATGGGAATGAATTTAGTTGCGAATATCGGTATTTCGCGCAAAATAGAGGGAAAAAGAAAGCGATGATTTGCCTACATAAATGGGATGGCAAGAACCAAATAGCGGATGAATTTCCCTAGGATCACGAGGAAGGCAACGCGCCAAAAAGACACGCGAAAGAAGCCAAGTGCTACTGTCATTGGATCACCGATGAACGGCACCCAAGAAATGAAGGCCAACCAATAGCCGTATTTTTGAACGCGACTTTCGAAGGTTTGGATTTTCGCTTCGGTGATGCCGATGCGTTTAAGCCACTTTGGGTTTCCTAAGAGTCCCAAGAAATAATTGGTGAGTCCACCGAGAGAATTGCCTATCGTGGCAACGAGAATGCAGGTCCAGGGGTCGAAATGTTGACTGAGCATCAATAGGATTACGGCCTCCGAGTTCATGGGAAGAATTGTCGCAGAGAGAAATCCCGCGAGGAAGAGTCCGCCATAACCAATGCTGATGAAATCCATTTTTTCCCGAACGATTGTCTATAAAAAAGAACAGGCCGACTTTCGCCGACCTGTCTCATCCCAAAATTGTGGGTATTATTTTTTCACAAATTTCTTTGTTACTACTGATTCGCCTGAACGAACAGTTACATAGTAAACACCGTTTGCAAAGTTCGTTGCATCAAAAGCAAACTGATTGCCACCAGCTGCTTGAGACTTATTCACTTGTGTGAAGATCACTTTTCCAGAAAGGTCTGTAATCGACATATGGATGTCAGAAGCATTTGCCAATGAGTAGTTGATGGTTGTCATTCCAGAAGTTGGGTTCGGGAACACATTGCTCATCGAGATGTCTGCAGTGTTTTCAGCGATTGCAGCATCTTGGTTCATGTTCAAACGCACCATCACGGCATTCGGAGTGGACAAGAAAAATTCAGTTCCTGTTGCATCAAAACCTTGTACAATTCCTTCGGCAACTGGTTGAGCTGTTCTGAATCGAACATCAGCTGTAGCACCTCCATTGTGACAAGCTACCACAAGCAATACATCACCAGCAGCAACATCAATCACACTTTCCAAAGGAAGTTTCACTGTTGTACCGTTTTGCTGTGTAGTAATCGCGTTGTAAGGAGTCGTTGTCAGGTAGTTCCAAGCTCCTGCTGCGTCGAGCAAATACACTTCACCAAAAATCTCTTGACCAACATTTGTAGCTGTTGTCGTCAATGTGATGTACATGGAATCCAATTTATCGGCAGCCATTACTTCCATCACATTACCAATTTTCAAGGGTTGGTTTGGCTGACTAGCAAGATTCGAGATTGATCCAGCAGCAGTACCATTGTCTACTGAATAAACAGAGTTTGTAATCTTGATCGCATCCGTTTTCACGTTGTCTGTTGGCGTAGCATCCGTTTGTGTTTGAGAGAAGGTATACGTCAAAGCATAGTTTACAGGTGCAGAAACTGCTGGTGTCCATGTTGCTGTAATTAATGAATCGATTGCACCCGTAGCCAATGTAACTGTTGGTGAAGAAACTGATCCTCCTGCGTTGTCTGCAGAAACTGTCAATTTAACCCCTGTTTGAGAAGTCCCACCATCGTTGCGTGTTTCACCTGAGAAGGTAATTGCAGTTTGTTGGCTTACCGGAATAAAATAATAAGGAATTTCTTGTGTTCCTGCCACCATGATGCGTGACAAAGCAGTCAAATCGTTGTCGTTTGCTTGAATCAAGTTCACATCATCCACTTGCCAGTGGTAGTGTGAAGTTCCCCCTGTTCCGTCGAATGTGAAACGGAATTTGAAGTTGCTCAAGTTTGTCGCTGTAGCAAGGTATGCCGACAAGTTGATTTTCGCTTTCGTTGTTGGAGATGTCGCGTTTACAACAGTTCCTTCCGCACGAACATCAAACTCAGTCATTGTTGCGAAGTTGTCCGTAGAAACTTCCAATTTAGGGTAGAAAGCACCTGAACAGCACGATCTGTAGCGGTGTTCGAAAGAGAGAATCACATTTGTTTGACCGGTAAGGTTGATAACTGGAGAAACCAAGCTACCTACCATGTCTGGGTAAGGCCCAGCTCCTGGGTTTGCAACATCTGCATCGAAGATCATGAAACCGTTGGCAACTGTTGTTGAACCAATCTTTTCATTTGTAGGGTTAGAGTACTGTCCGTTTGGACCATCTGAATCTGCCAACCATACCGAAGCATTGGTTCCAGCAGTTGTCCATGCGCCGATTCCTCCAGCGAATGTTTCAGAGAACAGGATGTCACCCGGTGCTTTTTCAAACGACATCGGTGCGAAGTCTGTAATTTTTTCGCCTACTGTAGGCTCATTGAAGGCATCTTGTCTTTGGGCATTTGTTACTTTCACTTGTCCGAAAGCAACTGCTCCAAAAGAGACTGCTGAAATCAACAGGTATACTTTTTTCATAGTCAGTTTTTTAATGTATCAAGGCAAATATAAGTTATTCTTGGTAAAGAACTACGAGAGGGTAAATATGAATTACGAGTTACGAGTTACGAGTTAGGTCCATGGTGGCTGCGCCTTAGTGGACATGGGAGGTGCAAATGATCAATTACGATGACCTATTACGAGTTATTCAATCTAGTCTCGATCCTACCCTGATTTTACCGCGGATCCAAGAATTTCAAGCCTTCAAAACCTGGTAACTCGTAATTGGTAACTCGTAACTTTTTAGAAGTCTTAGCATCTTGATGTCTAAAGGGGAATTTGATTGCTGCGCAAATTTGAACCCTTTGGGAATTTTGAATTTGGTGCCTTCGGCAATTTAGAAATTGATGCCTTCGGCAATTTGGTGCTGCTCAATTCGAAGAATGATCAAGTCTTGAATTCTTAAAATCCTAACATCTTGATGTCTAAAAGGGAATTTGATTGCTGCGCAAATTTGATCCCAAAGGGAATTATGAATTTGGTGCTTCGCAATTGGTAAATTCAACTTCGAGTTATAGTGTTTCTCACTTCGAAGCTTACAAAGCGAAGTAGTGTCTTTACTCGTAATGCAAACTCGTAACTCGTAATTGGTAACTCGTAACTTTTTAGAAGTCTTTCAAAAACGGCAACTGCTGTCGCACGGTCATTAAGTCAGTGTAATTCAACTCAACGGTTTTTATTTCTTCCACCGATGGTGTGCAGCCATGTACCGTTCCCAGGGCATCAACCACCATCGAATCTCCGCTGTACGTCAGACCATTTCCATCGGTACCTACGCGGTTCAATCCTGCGACATAACACTGGTTTTCAATAGCTCGCGCGACAAGCAAGGATTTCCAATGCAAGGCACGACGCTCGGGCCAGTTGGCAACGTACAAAATGACGTCATACGCTGCGCTTCCATCTTCATTCAGTGAATTGCGCACAATTTCTGGAAAGCGAAGGTCGTAGCAAATCTGTAGGTTGATGTTCCAACCTTTCCACTGAACGATGGTCGGTTTTTCTCCTGCCGAATAGACGAGGTCCTCACCAGCCATAGCAAAACGCTTCTGCTTGTCGTAAATATCAATGTTTCCGTCAGGATGAACGAATACCCCACGATTGTAAAAATGGTCGCCTTCTTTAATGATGAGCGAGGTATAAATGGCGGTGTCTTTTTCTTTTGCCATCTTCTGGAGCCATGCAATTCCAACTGCGTTCATGGTTTCGGCGAGTGCTTCAGCGTTCATGCTGAAGCCTGTGTGGAACATCTCAGGCAACAAGACTAAATCCGTTTCGGGAAGCTGGGCAAACAGGTCGTCGAAATGAGTTAAATTGCCCGCCTTATTTTCCCATTGCTGGGTAGTCTGAATAAGGGTAACGCTTAGATTTTGCATAGTCTTTCAGCAGCTTGAGTTAAGGTGTCTGTTGTCTTGGCGAAACAAAAACGAATCAATTTTCGGTCGTGTCCATCAGCGTTGAAGACAGACAAAGGAATGGCAGCAACGCCGTATTCTTTGACCATGCGGATGCAAAAGTCTGTGTCGGCTTCGTCGGAAATACGTGCATACGACGCCAGTTGAAAGTAGGATCCTTCGGAAGGAAGCAAATCAAAACGACTTGTTGAAATCAATTGCCTGAAGTCATCGCGCTTTTGCTGGTAGAAGGCACCGAGCTCCAATGGATTGGTTTGCTGAATGTACTTCGCAAGTGCCGCTTGAGCCACACTGTTGACGCAGAACACAAGGAATTGATGGACTTTCTTTATTTCATTCATCAGCGCAGCTGGGGCAATCAAATAGCCTATTTTCCATCCGGTGATGTGGAAGGTTTTTCCGAAGGAGGAGATGATCACACTGCGCTCTCTCAAGGATTCAATCGTATTGACGGAGATGTGCTTTTTTTCAAAGGTGATAAACTCATACACCTCATCCGAAAGCAAGATGACCTTTGGATATTTTTCAAGTAAAGTTGCCAATTGTTCCAAATCGCTTGCATCCAGCACTTTTCCTGATGGGTTGTGCGGATTGTTGATGATCAATAGGCGTGTTTTGTCGTTCATGGCATCTTCAATCCGTTGCCAATCTGGGGTGAAGTTGTCGCTTAATGGAATGCGTACCGGCTTCGCACCTGTAAGAATAATCGGTGGTTCGTAACAGTCGTAACTCGGATCGAGAATGATGACTTCCTCGCCCAGATGGACCAAGGCCTGAATGGTGGCAAAGATTCCTTGCGTGGCGCCAGCGGTCACCAACAATTCTGACGTTGGATCATTCTTTCGGCCGTAAGCCGTTTCAATCAAGGAGCTAATGCCATTGAGTAAATCGGGTGAACCTGGCATTGGGGCATACTGATGAACGGACTCGCGGGCGACAGATTCCAAGGAACTAATCAACTTTTCGTCCACAGGAAAATTTGGGAATCCCTGAGAAAGGTTGATGGCATTGTGCTCCATGGCCAGTTTTGACATCACCGTAAAAATGGTCGTTCCAACATGAGGAAGTTTTGACATAAGTTGCTGTTTTCGGGGAATAAAAGTAGGGAATATCACCGCGCCGTTGAAGGTACAAAGCGTATTTCTTTGTAACATTGTGTCTCAATAGTGTCAATTATGAAAAAGATCGCAATACTCGCAGGATTCGCTTTTATCGGTGCAAGTCCATTGTTTGCTCAACCAGCGCAAAAGGAAAAAAAGGAAGTCATTAAAAATGTTGAAGTGCAAGAGGTGAATGGCGAAAAGGTCATGACCATTACGAC
>CANGIC010000084.1 GCA_947453795.1 Flavobacteriales bacterium | reverse complement strand
GATTTTGGTGGCTGGAACATTGCGTGTGGCCTTGGTCACAACACATATCCCAATCAAAGAAGTCAGTACCTCACTTACACGGGAGAAAATCCTTCAAAAAATCAAGATGTTTGAAAACAGCTTGAAGAAGGATTTTGGTATTATCCGCCCCCGAATTGCTGTTTTTGGACTAAATCCTCATGCAGGGGAAAACGGGAAAATGGGTACGGAAGAACAAGAAATCATTACCCCTGCCATCAACATGGCAAAAAATGAGGAAATCATGGCCTTTGGTCCTTTTCCAGCTGATGGATTCTTTGGTTCGGAAGGACGACATCAATTTGATGGTGTTTTGGCCATGTACCATGACCAAGGATTGGCAGCATTCAAAGCATTGGCATTTGACGATGGCGTGAATTATACAGCAGGACTACCTATTGTTCGTACTTCGCCCGATCACGGCACCGCGTTCGATATTGCTGGACAGAATAAGGCCTCCGAACAATCCTTCCGAAGTGCTATCTATCAAGCGATTGATGTCTTTCGTTGCCGAAAAATGAGCAAAGAAATGAACGCGAATCCTTTGCCAATTACCGTGAAGGAACGCCGCCGTTCGAACAGTGATATTGAGTAAGTTTTTCATTTTTGGGTAAAAAAACCACAGTTATTAACAGTATTGCGTTAAAATTGTTACCTTTGCCCTCCAATTTTTGTTCAGCGTGAAGTCGAAAAGAACATTCGTAATCCCTTTCGTTGGCCTTAAGGCGGGCTTTCATGAATTTGATTTTGAAATTCATGATGCGTTCTTTGAAGAAAAGGAGTATTCCATCATTCACAGTGGAAACGTGAATGTCCATTTGGTACTGGAAAAGAAGGAAACGATGATGATCGCGGAATTCCAACTCTCAGGTAATGTTTCGACATCCTGCGACCGGTGCGATGACCCAATTGATGTGCCCGTAAAAGGCCAGTTTCGATTGGTGTACAAATTTGGACTCGAACCCAGTGAAGATGAAACACTCATCGTGCTACATCCCGATGCATATGAATTGGATGTAAACGAGAATATATATGAACTAATTACGGTGTCTATGCCAGCGCGTGCGGTCCACAAAGAAGGCCTATGCAACGAAGAGATGCTGAACTTAATCAGTCAGTACACCGTGCATCAAGGACCATCAGATGATGATTTTGATGAAGAGGATGACTGGGACGATTACGACGATGAGGATTGGGATGACGATGATTCTGAAGAAGAGGATTCAGACGACGATGATTCAGACGACGATGATTCGGACATAGAAGAAGATAATGAAGAAGACGATAACAACGACGGACCGATTGATCCACGTTGGAACGCATTGAAAAATTTGAATAATAATTAATATAAACACATAAAATGGCACATCCTAAACGGAAAATTTCCAAGACGAGACGTGACAAGAGAAGGACTCACAAGAATGCAGTTGCGCAGCAAATTGCAATTTGTCCTACAACTGGTCAACCGCACCTTTTCCACCATGCTCACTGGCATGAAGGAAAACTTTATTATAAAGGAAGAGTCGTTGCTGAAAAAGAAGTAGCTGTTTAAGCAGTTGCATCTACGCGCTTCTTATGAAGATCGGCATCGATATCCTCGGTGGAGATTTTGCCCCAGAAGCGAATGTTTCTGGAGCTGTTCTCGCTAGAAAAGAGCTTCCCGAAGACGTGAAACTCGTGTTAATAGGCGACAGAGAGCTAATCTCTAGTGGCCTTTTGGCGTTGGGGGAAACGGAGAGTGATTATGAAATTGTGCATGCACCGGATATCATCACCATGCATGACCATCCAACGCGGGCCATTCCTCAAAAACCGAATAGCTCAATAGCAGTTGGATTTGAATTGCTGGCTCGGAAGGAAATCATGGCTTTTGCCAGTACGGGAAATACAGGAGCCATGCTCGTTGGTGCCATCTACAAGATCAATACGATTCCTGGGATTATTCGTCCTTGCATCACATCAAACATTCCTTGCATCGACGGTTCCAATTCGATTTTACTCGATGTGGGTTCAAATGCGGATTGTAAGGCAGATGTGTTGTACCAATTCGCAGTCCTCGGTTCGCTTTATTCGCAAACAGTTTTTGGCGTGGATAAACCGCGTGTTGCCTTGCTAAATATCGGTGAAGAAGAATCAAAAGGAAACTTATTGACCTTGGCAGCGCACAAAATCATGGCGGAGTCGGATGAGATTAACTTCATTGGAAATCTCGAAGGTCGTGATATCTTTTCGGGCAAAGCGGATGTGATCGTTTGTGATGGCTTTACGGGAAATATTGTGCTTAAGCAGGCAGAGGGGATTTATTCGCTGATGAAAAAGCGTGGAATTCAGGACGAATACTTTGAGCGATTTAATTATGAAAATTACGGCGGAACTCCCATTCTTGGGGTAAAAGGAAACGTGATCATTGGTCACGGAATTTCCAATGGTTTTGCCGTCAAAAATATGATACTTCATGCGTACGAAGTCGCCCGTTCTGGGTTGGCGATGCGCGTGAATGAAGCCTTCAACGGAGAATGAAAAAAATTACTGCAGCAATAACAGGTGTTCAAGGATATGTTCCTGAAACCGTATTATCAAATGAGGATCTTGCAAAGATTGTAGACACTTCAGACGAGTGGATTACCTCACGAACGGGAATCAAGGAAAGACGCATCCTAAAAGACGGCGCCTCTTCAGATATGGGAGCCGCAGCTGTTAAAGCACTGCTAGAGAAAATGAACATTGACCCACTAGAAATTGAGTTGGTCATTTGTGCGACTGTCACTCCAGATTATCCTTTTCCAAGTACAGCTAATGTCATTTGTGATAAAGTGGGTATGAAGAATGCCTGGGGTTATGACAGCATCGCTGCATGCTCTGGATTCATTTATGCCCTTTCAACGGGAGCTCAGTTTATCGAAACAGGTCGTCACAAAAAAGTGATTGTCATTGGTGTCGATAAAATGACATCGATCCTCGATTATCAAGACCGGACAACGTGTGTGATCTTTGGTGATGGCGCCGGTGCGGTATTGCTTGAACCAAATGAAGAAGGAAATGGTGTGATTGACTTTATCCTGCGTAGTGATGGTTCTGGTCGTCAGTACCTTATTCAACCCGCTGGAGGATCTGCGTTACCGCCTTCACACCAAACCATTGATGAGCGCATGCACTATGTGAAACAAGAAGGTAAGGCGGTGTTCAAGTTCGCAGTAACCAATATGGCAGAAGTTTCGGCTGAAATCATGGAGAAAAATGGTTTGACCAGTGACGATGTAGATTGGTTAGTACCACATCAAGCAAATCTCAGAATCATTGATGCCACGGCCGACCGTATGGGCTTGACGAAAGAGAAGGTAATGATCAATATTCAAAAATACGGAAACACGACGGCTGGAACATTACCGCTGTGTTTGTGGGATTATGAAAGCCAATTGAAAAAAGGCGACACCCTTATTTTATCTGCTTTTGGAGGTGGATTTACTTGGGGTGCTGTTTATTTGAAATGGGCGTATTAAAACAGAAAAAAACTAACTTTACAGAAATAAAATCAACAGTTATGAATTTGAATGAAATACAAGACCTGATTAAATTCGTTTCGAAATCAGGAGTGAGTGAAGTGGAAATTGCTCAAAAAGATTTCAAGATTATCATTAAGTCCGCGCAAAAAGCAAAAGGTGCAGACCAACCGATTTATGTTCAAGCGGCTGCGCCTGTTCAAGCAGCAGCGCCTGTTGCAGCACCTGCCGCCACAGCTCCTGCAGCACCTGCCGCACCTGTTGCGGAGGATTCGAAATTGATTACCATTAAATCGCCAATGATCGGAACATTCTACCGTTCGGCTGGTCCAGACAAAGCATCTTTTGTTAATGTTGGTGACAGCATTTCTCAAGGAAACACCATTTGTATCATAGAAGCGATGAAGTTATTCAATGAAATCGAATCTGAGGTTTCTGGTCGCATTGTGAAAGTATTGGTGGATGATGCGTCTCCAGTGGAGTACGACCAACCGTTATTCCTTGTAGAGCCCGCTTAATCGTTGTGCCTTCGGTGTTCCGATTGCATATCATGAGTTTAATTCTTAAAAAATTCGCATGTTCAAGAAAATATTGATCGCCAACCGTGGAGAGATCGCCTTGCGCGTTATTCGTACGTGCAAAGAAATGGGTATCAAAACGGTTGCAGTGTACTCCACTGCAGACAAAGACTCGTTGCCTGTGCGCTTTGCTGATGAGGCAGTGTGCATCGGACCAGCGGTGAGTTCAAAATCGTATTTATCCATTCCTAATATCATCGCTGCAGCGGAAATTACCAATGCCGATGCCATTCACCCCGGTTACGGATTCCTTTCTGAAAATGAAAAATTCTCAAAGGTATGTCAAGAACACGGAATCAAATTCATCGGTGCACTTCCAGAGCAAATTGCAGGAATGGGGGATAAGGCAACAGCGAAAGCAACGATGATTGCTGCAGGTGTACCTTGTATCCCAGGATCCAAAGGTTTATTGAAGGATGTGGAAGATGCGATTAAAACAGCACTTGTTGTACGCTACCCTGTCATCCTTAAAGCAACTGCTGGAGGTGGTGGTAAGGGGATGCGAATCGTTTGGAAAGAGGAAGATTTGGAAGCTGCTTGGGATTCAGCACGTCAAGAATCAGCCGCTGCTTTCGGAAACGATGGCATCTACATGGAGAAATACATTGAGGAGCCACGACATATTGAAATTCAAATCGCAGGTGACCAATTCGGAAATGCTTGTCACCTTTCTGAACGCGATTGCTCCATTCAACGCCGTCACCAAAAATTGGTGGAGGAAACGCCTTCCCCATTCATGACGGAAGAATTGCGCGAACGTATGGGTGAAGCAGCCATTAAAGCCGCCAAAGCAGTGAGCTATGAAGGTGTAGGTACGGTTGAATTCCTGGTGGATAAAAACCGTGATTTCTACTTCATGGAAATGAATACCCGAATCCAAGTGGAACACACAATCACGGAGGAGGTTATCGATTACGATTTGATCAAGGAGCAAATTAAAATTGCTGCAGGACATAAAATTTCAGGGAAAAACTATTTCCCTCATTTGCACGCCATCCAATGCCGCATCAATGCGGAGGATCCGTACAATGATTTCCGTCCTTCACCAGGAAAGATAACGTCGTACCACTCACCAGGTGGTCACGGTGTGCGTATCGATACCCATGCGTATGCTGGCTATGTGATCCCACCCAACTATGATTCCATGATTGGTAAATTGATCGTTGTTGCACAAACACGCGAAGAAGCGATTCTTAAGATGAAACGTGCACTCGACGAGTATATCATTGAAGGGGTGAAAACAACGATTCCTTTTCACCAAAAATTAATGGACAACGAGGATTTCCGCAATGGAAACTTTACCACTAAATTCATGGAAACATTTGAATTCTAAAAATGTATAATAACACTTTAAAAAAGCCGACTAAACAGTCGGCTTTTTTTATTCCCCACACTCTCCTCCTTTCCCTCTTGGAAAGAGGGGTGTCAGCCTTGGCTGACGGGGTATTAGACCACCTGAGCACGGAGTCGCGAAAGTAACAAGTTTACTTGTTACTTTCGCTCTCACTCTCGCTCTCACTCTCACTCTCCCCAGTTCCGTACTTCTCCAAAATAAACTGCTCCAACTTAAACATGGTCGTTTTAATCCGGTATTTCACATCAGGCGCAGCAATGCGGTACATTGTAAGCCCCATTGCAGTTAATTCAGCTTCCCGCTGTGCGTCATATCGCGCTTTGCCTAGGTGACTATCTCCATCTATTTCTATGATCAAATGAAGCTTTTTGACATAAAAATCAACGATGTAATTGCCAATCACACGTTGACGGTCAAAATCAATGTTATGAAACCGACCTTTTGTCACCTGCACCCAGAAAATGATTTCGGTAATTGTACTCTCGTTTCGCATTTGCCGAGCATACTTCGCAAGTTCGGGATTGCGTGGTAGGATTTTGGAATTCTTGACTTTCAAAGGAATGCCTTTGATGGCATAAGGATAGTGATAAAGGGAGCGTTTCGGTTTGTAGCGTTCATTCGGTTCAAAGAGCAGGTGCGAGGGGATTTCATACCAGATTTGATAGGGTAGAGTGGTGTTCTTTTGTTTGTTTATCGTCTCTTTCAAAACGGGAGAATCATAGGTCAATGCCTCATGACTTAAGGAGACTGGTTTAATGGATTTCATTTGAGTGGTTTTAAAAGTAGAAGGTACAAAAAAACCGTGAGAACTCAATCCCACGGTCAGTATAGTTTGACGATTAAATCTTGATTTACAATCCAAGTAACACAGCCACAGGATCTTTTGATCCGAAGAGCATTCTTTCTGGATTTTCAAGCATTTCCTTCACTTTAACCAAGAATCCAACAGATTCCTTGCCATCGATGATACGGTGGTCGTAAGAAAGCGCTACGTACATGATGGGACGAATCTCCACTTTCCCATTGATCGCCACTGGACGTTCAACCACATTGTGCATCCCTAATATTGCTGATTGCGGAGGATTGATGATCGGCGTTGACAACATTGAGCCAAATACACCTCCGTTTGTGATGGTGAATGTGCCACCCGTCATGTCGTCCGGTGTCATTTTTCCATCGCGTGCTTTTACCGCCAAGCGTTTGATTTCGCGCTCTATTTCTGCCAACGACATTTGTTCGGCATTGCGAACTACTGGAACCATCAATCCTTTCGGAGATGAAACCGCAATACCGATGTCAGCATAGTTGTGGAAAATCATTTCGTTGCCATCGATTTGTGCGTTTACTGCTGGATACAAGTTCAATGCTTCGGTTACCGCTTTCGTGAAGAAAGACATGAATCCGAGATTCACCTCATGGTGTTTTGCAAAGGCATCTTTGTATTTCGCACGAAGGTCCATGATGGGTTTCATATCGACCTCGTTGAAGGTCGTAAGCATGGCTGTTTCATTCTTTACAGCCACGAGACGTTCCGCAATTTTACGACGGAGCATGCTCATTTTTTCACGGTTTTGATCGCGTGTGCCACCCCAACCTTGAGCAGCATCAGCAGAGAATCCAGCAGACATGGCTGCAACGACATCTTGCTTTGTTACACGACCATCTTTACCAGAGCCATTTACTTTTCCAGCGGGAATGTTGTTCTCTGCCATGATTTTAGCAGCAGCAATTGATGGTGTTCCCGCAGCATAAGAATCTTTCTTCACAGGATCTGGCGATGGAGCAGCGACAGCCGGAGCAGATTTTTCTGCTACGGGCGCAGTCTTCACTTCTTCCTTCTTTTCTTCCACTTTCGTTGCGGCACCAGCAGGACGCGCGGCAGAAGTGTCAATCAAGCATACCACTTGACCTACTTTTACCACGTCACCTTCCGCTGCTTTCAGCGTAATGACTCCGCTTTCTTCCGCAGGAAGCTCTAGCGTTGCTTTGTCTGAATCGACTTCAGCGATCGCTTGATCCTTTTCAACATAGTCTCCATCAGAGACCAACCATTGAGCAATTTCTACTTCCGAGATTGATTCACCCGGACTTGGAACTTTCATTTCTAATACTGACATATCCGTCTATTTTGTATGGAGTGCTTAGTTGACTTTTACTTTCGCATAACTGAACAAATCGGCAAAGAGTTGCTTCAATCGTTTTTCATGCAGTTTTTTTGATCCTTCTGCAGCCGCAGCGGTCGAATTACGTGTAATTCCCACGAAAGGAATATCGCGCATCGACATCGCAATGTAGGTCCAAGCTCCCATGTTTGCAGGTTCTTCTTGGGCCCAAAGGATATTTTTCACGTTTTTATATTTTGCAATCGTTGCGTCAATGTGATTCTTTGGTAGCGGGTAGAGTTGTTCAACACGCACGAATGCCATATTTTCAACCCCCAATTCCGCTGCTTTCACTTTCATCTCGTAGTAAAATTTACCGGAGCAGAATACAACCGTATCCACATTCGCAACGTTTGCCGCCGCATCATCAATGACTTCTTGGAAACATCCTGTTGCCATTTCATCCAATGTGGACACTGCTGCCGGTAGGCGTAAAATCATTTTCGGTGAGAAAACAATCAATGGTTTTCTGAATTCTCTTTTCAACTGTCGGCGCAACAAGTGAAAATGGTTTGCAGGAGTTGAGGTGTTCACAATCTGCATGTTGTTGTCTGCACATTGCTGTAAGAAACGTTCCATACGGCCAGAAGAGTGCTCTGCACCTTGACCTTCGTATCCGTGAGGCAGAAGCATAACGAGTCCACTTTGAGTCGCCCATTTGTCTTCACCGGCCGAAATGAATTGGTCAATCATGATTTGTGCACCATTGAAGAAATCCCCAAACTGTGCCTCCCAAATGGTCAATCCTCTCGGCGTTGCCAGTGAATATCCGTATTCAAATCCAAGTACACCGTATTCGGACAACAAGGAGTTGTAAACGGTGAATTCCGCTTGCTTCTCCGACAAATGATTCAGTGTAATCACTTCTTCTTCGGTGTCTTCTGTTTTCACCACCGCATGACGGTGAGAGAAAGTTCCGCGTTCCACATCCTGACCAGAAAGCCGCACAGGGTGTCCTTCATCAAGCAATGTCGCATACGCCAACATCTCAGCGGTACCCCAATCTAGGGTGTCGTTTTTAATGGCATTCATGCGGTCTTCAAAGATCTTGGCAATCTTACGGAAGTATTTCTTTCCTTCTGGAAGGGTGGAGAGTTTAATCCCTAATTCGCATAGTTTTTTCTTGTCAACAGCTGTATTGGGCGAATGTGCAAAATCTTTATCGTGTGCATGGCGGAATCCTTCCCATGTGGCGTACAAGAAATCATACACTAGGGCTTTGTCCATCTTGCGGGAATTCTCAAATTCCGTTTCAAGGAAATTGTTGTACTCTTCCTCAATCTTCTTCGCTTCGTCTTTATTGAGGATTCCTTCTGCTTCTAACTGATCGAAGTAGATATCTTTTGGATTCGGGTGTTTCGCAATGATGTTGTACAGGTGTGGCTGAGTGAATTTCGGCTCATCTCCTTCGTTGTGGCCATATTTGCGGTAGCATAGGATATCGATGAATACGTCTCGGTTAAATTCTTGACGGTATTCCATCGCGATTTCAATCGTTTGAACCACGGCTTCGACATCGTCCCCATTGACATGAAAAACAGGACAAAGTGTAGTTTTAGCGACGTCTGTACAATAAGTTGAAGAACGACCGTCCAAATAATTCGTCGTAAATCCAACTTGATTGTTAACCACGAGGTGAATGGTTCCCCCAGCGCGGTACCCGTCAAGTTGCGCCATTTGAATCGTTTCATATACGATCCCTTGACCTGCCAAGGCCGCATCACCGTGGATGAGTACCGGACAAATTTTGTCTTCGTTCTTTAGGACATGATCAACTTTCGCGCGCGCAATTCCTTCAACAACGGTATTTACCGCTTCGAGGTGCGATGGATTTGGAGAAAGTGTTAAACCAACTGTTTTTCCGCTTGAAAGCTCAACAACCGAGGTAAATCCTTGGTGGTATTTCACGTCACCATCGAAGTAATCTACAGAGTCAAACTCTTTTCCTTCAAATTCAGAGAAAATATCTTGTGGACGTTTTTTGAAAATGTTAGCTAGTGTATTCAAGCGACCGCGGTGTGCCATACCCATGACGAAGTACTCCACTCCAAGTTCAGAACCTTTGTTTACTAAGGTATCCAATGCTGGAATCAAGGCCTCACCACCTTCCACAGAAAAACGCTTTTGTCCAACGAATTTTTTTCCTAGAAATGCTTCAAAACTCGATGCTTTATTGAGCATGCTGTAGATTTGAACCTTGCGGCTCTTGTCGAAGCTAGGTCTATTTTTTAATTCAATTTTGTTCTTGAACCATGCAATCCGCTCTGGATCACGCATGTAAGCATATTCAATACCGATGGATTGACAATACGTTAAGTTGAGGTGATCGATGATTTCGCGCAATGTAGCCGCACCAATTCCAATTTCCTC
>CANGIC010000083.1 GCA_947453795.1 Flavobacteriales bacterium | reverse complement strand
TTATCTGTATCTGGCCAAGGACAACCTTTGTTTTCTTTAGGACCAGCGACATCCGGACAATTGTCCAAGAAATCAAACAATCCGTCTTTGTCTGTATCTGGACATCCTTGATTTTCAAGTGGGCCATTCACCTCTGGACATGCATCTTCATCGTCTTTGATGCCGTCACCGTCTGTGTCTGGACATCCTCTGAAACGCTTCAATCCTGCCACATCCGGACAATCGTCTTCTGGATCGATGATACTGTCATTGTCGCGGTCTGGACAACCGTTGAACTGAGCAATTCCAGCCAATTCAGGACATGCATCCTCCTTGTCAATGATTTTATCTCCATCCGTATCTGGACAGCCCTTAAACTCTGCTGTGCCTGCCACCTCTGGACAATTATCATCCGTATCTTTAATTCCATCTCCGTCAGTATCTGGACATCCTTTGAATGCCCAAACACCTGGAACGATATCACATTCATCCAATTTATCAGAAACTTTGTCAAGATCCTGATCAGAAGGGTGACCGTAAAGCACAGGAACACGAAGTCCCATATAAAATTCTGTTCCGCGTACTTTCCCGGCAGCAAACAAAGTCCTGAAATCTGTCATACCGATAGTCAAAGGTCCCAAACGCGTTGCTAAACCTGCTTTGAACCCGGAATATTGGTTGTACGACATTGGCAAATAAACACCTACCCATGGGTGGTCAAATGAGGGAGTAATGGAGAATTGATTGGCGATATGCACATGATTCCCTTTTTGCTTCGACAATACATTCAACATTCCTGTGGCATTCACATAAAACCAACTACCCAAATGATAATCTACTTGTAAGCTCAATGCTGTTGGTGTTTTCATGAAATAAGTAGAACCTACGTCTTCACCTGCAGTCCAATCTGGAGAAGCTAGGATTAGACTGTCCACCGTGCCATTAAAATCGGCCAATGACGTATCTGCATCAAAGGTGTGTAGGTCGAATAAATTAGCAGAGTTCACAGAGAAATTGCGGCTATTGTCACTTTTTTGAAACTTCATCCCTCCCATGTCGAGAAGTGAAACACCTGCGCGTAACTTGTATTTATTCGTGTTTTTTCTCCAGATGTTTGTCTGGTTATCCATGTCATATTTGTGCTCTTTCCATTCTGGGCGCCATTCGTATACAAATCCCAAGTCACCTCCCATACCGAAGCTCGACGTTACAAAACCAGGATTCGCCGATGTCGCAACTCCATTTACATTTGCAGAGTATCCATAGCTGAAATCACCACTCAGGGAATTCGAAAAATCATCATTTTTAAGGTCATACTTAAAGTTATTGGTATGCACGTACATTGAAGCAATTCCCGTCAAGTACTTTAAACGACCTCCTACTTTCATGAAATGTTCGCCATCCTCTTTAATGACTTGTCCGTAGTTGAACCCATATTCTCCCCAAGTCATGTGCTGCACGGAAAATAACTCTTCGTTGAAAGGATTGTTCCATAAAGAAGGGTAATTCAATGAATTTTCTGCGAGCACAATCAACTGAGGATCGACGTTGTCAATATTCGTGATTGAGCGAAACTTAGTAGAAAATCCAATCGCAATTTTAGGATTGATATGAAAAGCAAAATTCAGTAGGTCGAGTTGAATATTGTTGTATGCCCCAACCGATTTCGTTGATGATTCCGAATAATTCTTAACAATGAACTGATCGATAAAATCTTGACCATCCTTTGGCGCCCATGAATTGTACACCGTTGTATCTAAAAAAGACTTTGTCCACCATGCGGGCATTCCTTTCGTGTCAAATGACGCCGCGTTCGTGTAGAAATTAAAACTGGAACTCCCAAGATTCACATCCACCACGAACCGTCCGTCCACAAAACTGGCGGGCTGCAGATCGGTTCCCATAACGCCCGCATAATTGCTGGTTATGACCCCTAAATAATTCTGAGAAAATGAAGAAGACGCAGAGAGCACTGCAGCACTGAACAAAATTCGCTTAAAAAGATTCATAATTTAGTTTTAATCTAGTGTATATTGAATAAGGTAATCGTCTACGATTGTGGTCAAACGAAGATTTACACCCACATTGTGAAGTAGGCACTTGGTGCTTCCTTCAATTCTTCTTTCCGTGTATTTATCTCCAGTGAGGCGGAATAAATATACATTATTTTCAAGTCCATCTATCACTGCTACCACTGTCCCGGTGCTTGACCTGCAGGCGCTAACGGACTCCACAGCGCTGCAATCCGTGACAAATCCTCCAATGCTGCTTAGCGAACGATCAAAAGCGTCTATTCGTCCTGGCGATACGGCGGCAAAAATTTCTCTTGCGCCATCATACGCAGCGAACATGTTAGACGACGAACTTGCCAATTCGGTTGGATTCCCTTTTTGATCAAATCTCACAAGCCGATTCCCTTCTGCGGAGATTAAAATGAGTTCGTTACCCTTCACCGACACCGCGGCATTTCCCGCAAACGAAATTGTTCGCAATTCACGTCTGCGGTCCGCCTCATAAATACTGTATCGATCAGCACTTTGTATTCCATAAAGCACTTTACCTTGACTGAGCCAAACCTCAGGCAGCTTTTTAACGGAGGTGATGCCCGTGGAGATCGACGAAACGACCTTACCCGACATGTTAATGGTCAACAATTCGCCGGCTGTTGTCACCAAGACGCCAAAGGCACGGTTTCCCGACAAATAGGCGCATGCCCCTGTCGATGCTGTTTTTCCTTGTAAACTGATTGGAAAGCCCTTAACAATATCGCCGTTTTCTTTAAACGCGACAATTTTTGTGGACGTGGTTACCAAAAAAATGAATCCATCTCGTTCCGTTTGAACACTGCTCACTTGTCCTATGACACGGCCACTCACACGTCTTTCCCAGGCCTTTTGTCCGCCTTTAAAGCGAATCACCTTGCCACCAGATGACAGCACGAAAGCGTTGCCATTTCCTGCGTCCACAAGGAAATCAGCAATTTGGTCGTCCACGTGCATGGTAAATGACTCAGGAGCCCCTTCATCCGCTGTATTAACGGACTTTTCAGGCATATACACCATCGTTTGTAGGACGCGATCGCGGTAAATTGACTTGCTAAAATGAGACGTTGCGCCATAATTTCGTTCAGATACTTTTCGCGGCAAATCGCCAAAAATTAAACGAAACCTTTCACTTTCACGCTGCAACGTGTTCCCCATTTTGTAGGCAGCAACGATTTCTTCGCAGACGGCTTGGTTATCTGCCAACACGACAAAATCACCCATCAGGTAGGCATGAAATCCGAGTGACATTGATGATGGGAAAGAAGCGGTTAGTTTTATCCCTGTAAATTGTGCGTGTTCAAGCTGCTCTGGATCTTTGCGCAAAAGCTCGTACAGCAGTTGTAAAGGATCTTGACCATCAATGTAATCAGAAATCAGTGCTGTACTGCCTTTGTAAGCGACTTCAACATAACCCGTGGCAGACCATTTACACATCGGTCCATTGGCATAATCCTCATCCAAACTTTTGCGGTATTCCTTTTCATAAAAATGATAGGAATTGATTCCCGATGGAATGGCAGAGAGAAAAACCTCCGCATCGTCTACTTGCTGGCCTTTGATTTTACGTTCATTCTTTGTTTTGAATTCGACTATTCCTCCATCACGCGCATAAACATCAGAAATCTCTGCGCCGGAGCTGCCAAATGTAATCAATGCAGCACTCGACTTGCGGTCAAACACCGTCCAACCAAGCACAGCAGTAGTTGTCATTTCGCCACGTGAAAAGTAGAGGTAATCGCGTAAATAACGCAGGTTAAATCCATGCACTTTAAACGACCGCAATCCATTTTCAGTCACTTTCAATCCCGATTTTTCACAGAGCTTTCTCACCTCTTCCGCTGACCAGCCATGCTTTTTTTCAAGCATAAAATGACTGCGGGCATCACTCATATAAATGGTAAACTGATTATTGAGCTGAGGCAATAAGGTCTGGATAACCTTTTCAACTTGGGGTGTTGGGGTGAAGCCAATTAGCCCTGGATTTAATTCATTGGTCCGATTGACAATTAAAATCCGTTTATCTTCTTGTCCAAAGACAGCTCCTGGTGAAAGTGAGCCCTTGGTTTCAACGATTTCTATGGCTACATATCCAATCCACAGCAAACTGACAATGCCAAGAAGAATGAGAAGATACCGTGCAAACATAGCGGGAGTAATTTGCCCAAAAGTACGGCAATGTTGCGCATCAATGAAAACGCAAGGCAATAGAAATGAACATTAAAATGTTTAAGCGAAAAGCTCAAGTTGCTGCGCCGAAAGCAATGTAAAGCTCATTCGGTGATACGGTGTCGTTCCATGTTCAACAATTCCCAATCGATGTTTTTGGGTAGGATATCCCTTGTTTGCGTCCCAATCGTACATAGGAAATTCCTGGTGGATGTTGAACATGAAATCATCGCGGTAAGTTTTTGCCAAAATCGAAGCCGCAGCAATACTCAGGTATTTCCCGTCACCCTTGACAATGCAGGTTGCCGGAATGTTTTTGTAGGGTTTAAAACGATTGCCGTCGATGAGCAAATGTTCAGGCACGGTGGAAAGCGCATCAACCGCCTTGTGCATGGCCAAAAAACTAGACTGAAGAATGTTGATCTTGTCAATTGTTGGTGCATCCACAAAAGCAACCGCAAAGGCAAGCGCTTCACGCTCAATCTCAACGCGCAATTGTAACCGTTTCTTCTCACTGAGCTGTTTGGAGTCGTTTAAGGTGCTGCTGACAAAATCTGGCGGTAGAATTACAGCCGCAGCAACAACAGGTCCAGCCAAACAACCTCGACCGGCCTCATCACAACCCGCTTCAATTATCCCCTGATGGAAAAAAGGTAAAAGTTTCGCCATGGCAACAAATATGGCAAAAAAATTGTAGTTTAGTGCGACCAACTTTTGAATTGGAACAACGATAACTTGTAAATTTACGTCTGACGAAAAAACCCATATTATGAAAACACTTTTTGCTGTGGTTACAACATTGTTCCTGACTGGAACTTCCACCTTTGCCCAAGACCGTTCCACCGTTGCGACTGCGCAATCAAAAACCGAATTGTCAGCAAGCAAATCTTCTGGCAAGTATTTTATTACACTTCCAGACGGCATGACCGCCAATGAAGTGGCTGAAAACTCCAAATTTTATACACGAATTTTTACGATTGTCTTTGATGAAAAATCAGATGTGGCTACAATAACCATGATTGAAAATTCAGACAAATCGCGCCATGTGATTGTGCGTTTCTTGACATCGTGTGGTGTTCAATCGGTACTGGTTGAAGGGCGTGAAATGATGCTTGAAGATTTCTTCACGAACTATATGCTTTAATTCCAAAAAAAATAGAGAATTGCTTAAGGATGTCACACGGCATCCTTTTCTTTTTTATTCGCATTCCAATTGTTTAAAATGTGTCATCTTTGCAAAAAATAATCCTATGAAAAAACTTCTTATCGTTTCATTTTCAGCATCGTTATTGTTTTCTTGTGGTGGAAATAAATCAGAAAATGACATCGTCCTTGGAAAAAGTTATGGTCCAGTAAACGTCGATACCGCCGACGCGATGAATGTGAAAGAAATGCTAGAGGCATTCGATGGAAAAAAAGGTGAACAAGCGTTTACATTTCTTGCACCTATTGATGAAGTTTGCTCCAAAGCAGGTTGTTGGATCAATGTAGACAAAGGCAATGGAGAGACTTTCATGGTGCGTTTCAAGGACCATTTCACTATTCCGCCAAAAACAAAGATTGGGACGCAGGCCTATTTGCACGGCATCGCTTATATGGACACCATCAGTGTTGAATTATTGCGCCATTTTGCCGAAGACGCAGGGAAAAGCCAGGAGGAAATTGAAAAAATTACAAAACCAGCGTTTGAACTTGGCTTCGAAGCTGATGGAATTACACTCGTAAAATAAGTCTACGACACCGCATGAGAGCAGACCTTGGTCTGCTTTTTTTTAGCCCAAAATCTATCCTCCAAATGGTCAAGAAAATTCCAATCGATCAATTTCTTCTATTGAGAAAAGTGGTTCCCATTATTGACGTACGGAGCCAGGGAGAATACCTGGAAGGACATATTACTGGCGCATTGAACATTCCCATCTTGGACAATGATGCCCGAAAAATTGTAGGTACTGTGTACAAGCAACATGGTCGTCAAACGGCTGTTTTAAAAGGGCTAGAGCTCACTGGTCCCCACATGAACACCTTGCTGCGCAAGGGAATAAAAGCATCACCCGATGGACGAGCATTGGTGCATTGTTGGCGGGGTGGAATGCGGAGTGAATTCTTCTCTTTTTTACTGCACTATTACGGGTACGAAGCCATCGTTCTTGAGGGCGGATACAAGGCCTACCGTGGGGCAGTGCATCAGTCCTTTCAAGAAAATTACCCCATTAAACTGCTCAGTGGAAAAACTGGCTCGGGTAAAACTGAAATTTTAGCAGCTTTGCATCATGTCGGCGCGCAAATTATCGATCTTGAAGGTTTGGCTCAACACCGAGGTTCCTCATTTGGTGCAATTGGCATGGGTCAGCAGCCCACGCAAGAAGCGTTCGAAAACAGTTTGTTTGAAGCGCTCACGACGATGGACCGCACACGCACCATTTGGATCGAAGACGAAAGTAGGGTTATCGGGGACAAGGTTATTCCCGAGGGCTTATGGAATCAAATGAAACAGGCACCAGTGGTTGAGGTGCAACGAACCGATGCCGAACGGCTGAACCAAATCCTGCATGACTATGGCCATTTTCCAGTTACTGATTTGAGAACGGCAATGGAACGCATCGGAAAACGGCTAGGTCCCCAGCATGTCAAGCAAGCATTGATTCACTTGGACAATCACGAAATACACGCAGCTTTTGAAATTGCTCTTGGCTATTATGACCGTGCCTATGCCTACTTGCTGAGTAAAAGAAATCACGAGCAAATTCAATCCATAGACTGTAGTGCGATCGACTATAGCTCCATCGCCATGAAATTAAAGGAAATGTAAGGTCTATTTGATTTGAACACCTCGTGAAGAGTACAATCCTCCAGATTGACTTTTACTTCGATCGAGTGTAAAAGAGAAGGTGCTACCAATGCCCACCGTGCTGCGCACAGAAATCGATTGTCCATGAGATTCAACAATATGGCGTACAATTGACAAGCCAAGCCCCGATCCTCCTTCGTTTCGATTTCGGCTTTTTTCTACGCGATAAAAGCGTTCAAACAAGCGCGGCAAATGCACCTCATCTATACCAAGACCGTTGTCAGAAACCTCGACAGTCAGAATTTCATCCATCTGATGAAAGCGAATGGTCGTTGTTCCTTTTTGATTGCCATAGAAAATCGAATTCACCAAAAGATTGGTGAACACTTGCGCAATTTTCGAACGATCCGCATCGACATAAATTGAATTGTAGTCTTTTAAGAAGACAATGGAAATTTCCTTTTCCTTCGCGCGCATGTCCAGCGATTCGATGATTTCCTTTGATAGTTCAACAATATCAAACGAACGAATTTCCAAACGCAAAGATTCGGCTTCAAGACGAGTGATTTGATCCAAGTCTTCGAGAATGTGTGCCATTCGGTCGGTTGCTTTTGAGGCGCGTTCAAGAAACATTCGGTTCACTGTTTCATCCTCGAGACCACCTTCCAAAAGTGTCAATACATACCCTTGAATGGAGAAAACGGGAGTTTTCAATTCATGTGCAAGATTTCCAAGAAACTCACGTCGAAACTCCTCTTGTTCTTTCAATCTTGAGATTTCGACATTTCTTTCTTCAGTCCAACGACTCGTTTCCAATTCCGCATCGGCAATAACATCGTCCGTAATGCGAAACTTCGGTTCATTTTCCGAAGTAATTTTCCCCTTTCGAATCGAACGGTACAACAACTTTAAACGGTCATTGATAAAATAGGTAATGAAGAAATAGAATACCCCAAAGGAAATAAGTCCGGAAAGGAAGGGAAGGCCAATCAGTACCCAAAATGGAAAGTTGAGTACCTGAGAATCAATGATAACCGTTACAATGAAGGTTAAAATGAAGGTGATGACGCTTCCGCCAATAAGTAAGTGGATTGGTTTAAAGTTTTTCACTATTCGCTGAATGTATATCCGACCCCTTTAATAGTGCGAATATAATCATCTCCTAGCTTTTCACGCAATTTACGGATGTGAACATCGATTGTTCGTTCGCCGACAATCGTTTCATTTCCCCATACTATCGTTAAAATTTGTTCTCTTGTATATACTTTACCTGGTCTGCTTGCGAGCAATTCAAGTAATTCAAATTCTTTTTTAGGAAGGAGGATTTTCTTACCCTCCACTTCTACGATGAACTTTTCACGGTCAATTTTAACACGAGAATTGCTCACCACTTCTTCCGCCACTACCGGGCGGTGCAAACGTCTCAAGAGTGATTCAACTTTGCTGATCAGCAATCTTGGACGGATTGGTTTTGATATGTAATCGTCTGCTCCTGCTTCGAATCCTGCAATTTGTGCGTAATCCTCAGCGCGCGATGTAAGAAATGCAATGATTGGTTGAGTAATGTTCAAGTCTTTGCGTATAAACTGACACGCTTCGATTCCATCCATTACTGGCATCATTACATCCATTAGAATGAGTGAAGGTGAATATTGTTGCACCATTTTCACTCCTTCTTCTCCATTGGATGCTGTAAAAACTTTATACCCTTCTTTCTTTAAGTTGTAGGTAAGAAACTCGAGGATGTCTGCCTCATCATCTACAAGAAGAATAGTATGACCTTTTAAATTTTCCATGGGATAAAAAAAAAGGGCTACCCCGAAGGATAGCCCTAATGTGTATTATTATTTTTGAACAATCATTTTGCGAACGATGCTTCCACGTCCTGTATTCAACAAGAGTGTGTACATTCCGTTTCCAAGTTGATCTGCATTGATGGATACTGTGTTTGCACCCGTATTTACTTCAATGTTTGATGAAGAAACAACCTTACCCAATTGATCGATAATCATTGTTTGAGCTGTCTCGTTTGTTTCAGAAGTGAATGTCAATACGGCATCACCACTTGTAGGGTTAGGGAACAATACGACTTCAGTAAGACCTGTGAATTCTTCCAATCCTACAGAGATTGCAATCGTGATAGTGAACGTAGATGTACAGTTCCCATTGATTGCTGTCAATACTACATCATACGATCCATTTGCAGCGAAGGCATGAACTGGAGAAGCAGCAGATGATCCAGAGAAGTCAGCGAAATCCCAAGAGTAAGACGTAGCGTCTGTTGATGTGTTCGTGAAAGTCACCACATTGCCATTTACAGTATACGTTGCATTTGCAGTTGGTGTAGTACCGAATGTGATTGCAATTGGAGCAGACGATCCAACACCTGCACATGCATCAGCGTTTGTCGTTGTCACTGTGTAGTTTCCAGTAGAAGTTACAGTAATCGATTGTGTTGTTGCAGTGTTACTCCAAAGGTAAGAGTCAGCTGTTGAAGACGTAAGTACAATTGAATCACCGCTACATGCTGCAGTTGCAGATGCGTTGATTGTTGGAACTGGTGCGTTACTTACGTTTACAGTTGTTGCTGCTGAAGCCGCTGAACATCCGTTGTTGTCCGTATACGTTACTGAGAAAGTTCCAGAAGCTGTTACTGTAATCGCAGCAGTTGGTGCTGAATTTGACCACACATTTCCTGAAGCTTCGCTAGATGTCAATACAACAGAACCACCCGTACAGAAAGAAGTAGCACCGCTTGCAGAAATTGTTGGTGTAGCTGGTGTTGCGTTTACTGTAATGGTTACCATAGCGCGTGGACCTTCTGTTCCATCTGCACTTTGTTGTGCCACATAGTAGTTAGAAACACCCGCTGTTGCTGTTGACGGTGTTGGAGCTGTAATTGCAGTTCCACCTGTTGCTGTTGTGTACCACTTGATTGTACAATCAGCGTTACCTGTTGCAGTCAATGCTGTAGCCGTTGCTCCTTGGCAGTATGTGTATGATGCTGTTGTAGTTGGTGCACCAATTACATGTGATGCAATCGCGTTATCAGTAAATGACACATTGCTTAGTGCTGTTGATCCACCAACTGGGCGGTAATCTGGAGACAAGAAATTGTTAAGTGTTGCTCCGTAAGGCGCGATCAAAATGTTTGCAGAAGAAACGATTGAATCGTTGCTGTTTTGACCAAACCAAGTACTCACATTGAATGTACTTC
>CANGIC010000082.1 GCA_947453795.1 Flavobacteriales bacterium | reverse complement strand
TGACGATGAATGGTTAACGATTGCCACCACACGACCCGAGACGATCTTGGGAGATTCTGCGATCTGCATCAATCCAAATGACGAGCGCTTCAAGCATTTACATGGAAAACAAGCCATCGTTCCCATCGCCAACCGCACCATTCCCATCATTCAAGATGAATACGTGGATATGGAGTTCGGTACAGGTTGTTTGAAGGTGACACCAGCCCATGACACGAATGACTACGACCTCGGGAAGAAACATGCATTAGAAACGATTGATATTTTCAATGCAAACGGAACCTTGAATGACCATGGCATGCACTACGCAGGAATGGACCGTTTTGAGGTACGGAAGTCCATCGAAAAGGAACTCTACGATAAAGGATATTTAGTAAAAACAGAAGATCACATCAATAAAATTGGTTTTTCTGAACGCACAAACGCTGTCATTGAACCGCGTTTGTCCTTGCAATGGTTTGTGTCCATGAAAGAATTGGCACAACCTGCGTTGGACAATGTCATGAACGGCAACATCAAGTTTCATCCAGAGAAATTTAAAAACACGTACAAGCATTGGATGGAAAATGTGAAGGATTGGTGTATTTCTCGTCAATTGTGGTGGGGACATCGCATTCCTGCTTGGTTTTATGGTGAGGACTCCGATGATTTTGTAGTATGTAAAACAGAGGCAGAAGCCATTGCAGCGGCTTCGGCAAAAACGGGTCGTGCGATTACGGCGGGTATGTTGCGTCAAGATGAAGATGTACTCGACACCTGGTTCTCGAGCTGGTTGTGGCCAATTTCCGTTTTCAATGGCTTGACACAACCGAACAACGAAGAAATCAAGTACTATTACCCTACAAATGACCTGGTAACAGCGCCTGAAATCATGTTTTTCTGGGTGGCGCGCATGGTCATCGCTGGATACGAATACATGGGCGACCTTCCGTTCAAAAATGTATATTATACAGGGATCGTTCGCGACAAACTGGGACGTAAAATGTCGAAATCTTTAGGGAACTCACCAGATCCAATTGATTTGATTGAAAAGTATGGCGCTGATGGCGTGCGTGTGGGTATTTTAATTTCTTCACCCGCTGGAAATGACCTTCCTTTTGATACTTCTCAATGCGAACAAGGACGAAACTTCACCAATAAAATTTGGAATGCGTATCGTCTCGTTAGTGCATGGGAAGTGCGTGAAATGGAGCAGCCAAAATCATCTGTAAAAGCTGTGGAATGGTTTGATGCGAAGTTCAATCAAGCGCTAACTGAGATCAATGAATTGTTTGATAAATTCCGCATTTCTGAGGCCTTAATGGCTATCTATAAGCTCGTTTGGGATGATTTCTGCTCGTGGTATCTCGAAATGGTGAAGCCAGGATATGAGCAGCCGATTGATCCGAAAACGCTGGATGCGACAAAGAATTTCTTCGAACGCTTGTTGAAAGTTATGCAGCCGTTTACACCGTTTGTATCGGAAGAATTGTGGCATCTCATCCGCGAACGCACCGAGGGAGATGACATCATTTTGGCACAATGGCCAACAGTTCAGCCAGTGAATTCAGAGGTGCTCATCAGTTTCGATAAAGCGGCGGATGTCATTACGCACATTCGAAATGTACGCAAGCAAAACAACATCGCGAGCAAGGTAAAAATGGATTTGTTCATCAAGAAAAATGCGGACATCGATACTTCTTTCGACGCGGTAATTGTGAAGATGGGCAATCTCACCCAGTTGGACTATGTCACAGAAAAGGTGGCCAATGCCAATTCATTCTTGATTCAAGGAAACGACTATTATATTCCATTTGGGGAGACGATTGATCTTGAAGCGGAGAAGAAGAAAATTGCGGAAGACATCGTTTATACACAAGGATTCTTGAAAAGCGTGCAAAGTAAATTGCAAAATGAGAAATTCATGGCTGGTGCCCCTGACGCGGTGGTCGCCAATGAGCGCAAGAAAGAGGCGGATGCACTAAATACGATTCGTATTTTGGAAGAGAAACTTCAAGGATTAGGTTAATCGGGTAGCTTACTTCACCGAAAGAATTTCTTGTACCGTGTTTTTTGTTACCGGATGGTAATTCACCTTCGCCTTGGTAAATACTTCGCGCGCCCACTTTAAGTTTTTGGGTGATTTCGCAAGCTCCTTGTAAATGGGTGCAACATATTTTCTACGTCCAACCTTAATTAGGAATTTTTCCATTGCTGGACGAATGTCCATATACCCAGCGCGGATTCCCTTGATGTACCATTCGTATTGAATCTCACTATTTGTCCAATCACGGAAGTGCAAGTTAACATCTATTACACGCAGTTTTTCAGCTGAAATGGAATTAGGTAAGCGACGAATAAAGGCCTGCCATTCCTGCGCAATGTGCTTGTCGCGGGTAAGTTGAATCACTTGTTTTTTCTTTTTCTTTCGGCCCTTAATTTTAATCCATTTGACCTTGCGTTTAAAGATGTTTTCCCCTTTTGCAAATCGATCGGCTAAGGATTGAACCTCATTAAATCTGGGAGAAACAATTTTATAACAGTTTTTTGGAATGCCCTCTTCATATACCCATTCTTTAGTGTTGAATGCCAATTTTTGGGGAACAAGTAGGTGTTTGTCCAGGTAGTCGATGAATGTTTCGGAGGAAACGGTTTTAAACGCAAAGGCCGTGAAATAGCTGTTTAAAAATTTGTCGAGGCGCTCTCTACCGGCATCGCGTTCAAGGGTTTTTAGAAAAAATGCACCTTTCACATAGGCGACATCGGTAAGTCCGTCGTCGGGATCACGGCCGCGCAATTGAAGCTTAAGACGTGTGTCTTCGGGGTGTTCACTTTTACCGATCTCTTTCAATTCGTCTTCAAGCTCTTGAAACTCTATCAGCGCAAGAATATCAGCAATTTCTTTACCGTACAGCGCTTCCATGATGCGGTTTTCGAAGTATACGGTGAATCCCTCATTGAGCCAAAAGTCATCCCATGAACGATTGGTTACTAAATTTCCAGACCAGCTGTGTGCCAATTCATGCGCAATGACAGAAACCAAACTTTTATCTCCAGCAATGACCGTTGGATTTACGAAGGTTAACCTCGGGTTTTCCATTCCGCCAAAAGGAAAGGAATAGGGGAGTACAAGCAGATCGTATTGCTTCCAACGGTATTTACCGTAGAGTTTTTCAGCAGCTTGAATCATTCGGGGGAGATCAGAAAATTCGTTGGCGCTGCTGCGCAAAAGTTCGGGTTCGGAGTAAACCCCACAGTTTGCCCCAAGTTTCTTGTACGCAATATTCCCTACGGCTAAGGCAATGAGATAGCAAGGAATGGGTTGTTTCATTTCAAATGAATATTCCCCCTTGTCGTTTCGTTTGGTTGGATTTTCCGCACTCATTACGGCCATCAGATCTTCTGGCACCTTCACTTTTGCGGAGTAGGTAATGCGGTTTGCGGGTGAATCTTGCAGCGGAATCCATGACCGTGTGAGAATGGCCTGTCCCTGCGTGTACACAAAAGGATGTTTCTTTCCCGTTGTAAGTTCAGGATTTAACCAGCCAAGGGCTTCTGTTTTACTTGTTGTTTTATAATAGATATTGATGTATTTGGTCTTGGAGGTAATGGTGACCAACAAGGGTTGTCCTAAAATTGAATCTTTGTCCCATTGCCCAATGATGAAGTCGGTCTCCTTTTCTTTTCCTTTTCCCAATGTGACCTTCTGAATATCGAGTCCTTTGATATCAAAAATTGCGGTGTCTGTGCCGTAGTTCTGCATCGTGTGGCGCGCCACGCCATAGATGGCTTGATTTTCAAAACTCACATCGAGGTCGAGGTGTAAATGTGTCGTACGGATCTGACGCACATTGGCGTAAGAATGGTTGTCAAAAACGGCATCAGCAATCACTTCTGTATGGCTCAAATTCTTCTTCGCCCGCAGGTTGCAGGACGAAAAAACGCCAGAGAGCGAAAGAATAAAAATCAAAGAAATGAGACTGCGCATGTATACTTTGTGAAAAGTAAAGATAGTAAAAGTACCCAAGTATGGATGCAAGGGTTCCGATGTGCCGCTGTGCTCAGGAATGGTAAATGGCGCTAATCTCGGGTTAAATAACGCAATACATCAGCCGCTCCGTGCAATCCAAAAAGTGCCGGCATGTAGCTTACAGTCCCGTAAAATGAACGTTTGTAATTGAGCCCATTGGTCATTTTAAGGGCGTCTTTTTGCTGGAGCTCAGACGAGAAAACGGCCCGAACAGTCTTCGGAGTGATCCCTCGTTTTCGCAAGCGTTTTTTCACGTGTGCTGCGAGTTTACAATTGTAGGCACTCGGAAGATTGGCCACTTGCACGCGCGTGGGGTCCATTTTTCCTCCTGCGCCAAAATGGGATACCATCTTTATTTTTAAACGGATACAGGCGGCTATCCACTCAATTTTTGGTGTCACTGAGTCGATGCAGTCCATCACCACATCGGGCTTAAACTCGGCCAATATTTCCCATACCCGCTCGGGAACCACAAATTCTTCAAGTACGTGAAGGGTGAGATTGGGATTGATGTCTTTCAACCGTTCGCCCAAGACCACGGCCTTGTTCCTACCAATGGTCGAATCGAGCGCTGTAAGCTGCCTGTTTTTGTTGGTTGGATCGAAGACATCACCATCAATAATGGTCATCGTGCCAACGCCTGCGCGGGCAATAAATTCAGCGGCATAGGAACCTATTCCACCAAGTCCGACAATCAAGACATGCGCTTTTTGTAAAGTGTCCAGTTTATCTTCTCCGAGAATCAACTCGGTGCGTTCTAACCATTGTTCCATTTGCTAAATATTCGTTTATAGGTTCTTGCTATGTGTTCCTGCAATTCATCGACCGGTAGGCCTTTCAGCTCAGCGATTTTGTGATAGATGGATGCTATAGGTACCAAGGAATCATCGGTCTCTATCAGCAATTGATCACACGGAATCTGTTTTATTGCCGCTTGCAGCTTTTCGTTTGTCAACACATGTGCACCGATGCTTAAAATCAATCCTTCGCGAAGAATCTCATCGATCAATGCTGCTTTCGTGATTCCGTGATAGACCCAATACTGAGATGGATTTAGTTCTCTGCGTATCAATTTTAACTCATTCCAACAACGCACGCAATGAATAATCAGTGGCAGTTGATAAGTTTCGGAGTACGCAATGTGCTTGCGAAAAAGCCATTCTTGGACAGCAAGTTCTGGCCCTTGGATGCGGTCTAATCCAGTTTCACCAACCGCGATACATTCCCTTTTTTGCAGTAGATTTTCGATAAAGGGCAGTGTTTTCAAGCCCTCGGAAGCATCCCAAGGATGAATGCCAATGGAAAAATTGGGGCATATTTCCTCTGCGATACGCAAGTTGTACACCTCGTGTTTTGCGTGTTGATGATGATGGGTATGTGCATTGAAGTACATCTGCTTAACAATCAAAAGGCGAAGTTTTAAATAATTTTTATATTTTCACGACACAAATTTTAACAAACTACCATGGAAAACACTGCACAGAAGGGACACCCTAAGGGACTCTACCTCCTTTTTACAACGGAAATGTGGGAGCGATTCTCCTACTATGGGATGCGCGCCATCTTTACGCTCTTCTTAACACAAGCCCTGCTTTTTGACAAGGAAACTGCCTCAGGAATTTATGGTTCGTATACCAGTTTGGTGTACTTAACACCAATCATTGGTGGGTATTTCGCCGATAACATTTGGGGAAATAGAAAGTCAATTATGGTCGGGGGGATCATGATGGCGATTGGACAATTCTTTATGTTTATGGCAGCATGGTTCTATGAAAACACTGCGCTTTCATTGCCTTTAATGATCATTGGATTGACATCGCTTATCTTCGGAAATGGATTTTTTAAGCCAAACATTTCTACACTTGTAGGTCAATTGTACGCGGAAACGGACAAGCGCAAAGATGCTGCCTATACCATTTTCTACATGGGGATTAACCTTGGCGCATTCATCGCACCGCTAATTTGTGGTGGATTGGGTGAGCGTTACGATGCCGACGACAATGCGATTCCTTATGCCTTCAAATGGGGATTCTTGGCAGCCTGTATCGGGATGATTATCTCGGTGATTACCTTCCAAATGAAAAAGAATACATTGCTTGTTTCTCCTGAAGGGACGCCAATTGGGGATATCCCTAACCGTCAACGTTTGGCGCAAGATGCAGGTGAGTCTACTACAGAATCTTCAGCACCGAAAAGCAAAAAGAACGTGTACATCGGTGTATTGGTCGGAATGGTTACACTGGTCGTACTTCGCTTGTATGTGTTTACAACCGCGGATGAGACGATGATCAAATTGGTGAACAACTATATTTCTGCCTTCATCTTTGCGATTTCATTGGCAATTCCATTGATTATCATCTTTGATCCTTCATTGAATAAAATAGAGAAACAACGTATTGGTGTAATCTACATCGTGGCCTTCTTCGTGATTTTCTTCTGGGCGGCATTTGAGCAAGCTGGGGCTTCCCTTACCTTCTTTGCGGCGGAACAAACAAACCGAAATATCCTTGGATT
This sequence comes from Flavobacteriales bacterium, assembly GCA_947453795.1. Taxonomy (GTDB): domain Bacteria; phylum Bacteroidota; class Bacteroidia; order Flavobacteriales_D; family Crocinitomicaceae; genus M0103. The sequence goes on along the minus strand of CANGIC010000082.1, from coordinate 3,934 downwards.
CTCTATGCCTGCGAGCTGGTTTAACAGTTTCAATGCAGTATTTATCGTAATCCTTGCGCCAGTGATCTCTGTGCTCTGGACGGCATTGTCTAAACGTGGTCTTGAGCCAGCATCTCCTTACAAGCAATCTTACGGTTTGTTCTTGTTGGCACTTGGATACGTGTTCATCGCATTCGGTGTGGATGGTGTTGAGCCAGGAGTAAAAGTGAGCATGATTTGGTTGACAGGTCTTTACTTGATTCACACGATTGGTGAGTTGTTCCTTTCTCCAATTGGACTTTCCATGGTAAATAAATTGGCGCCAGTGCGTTTTGCTTCATTGTTGATGGGAGTATGGTTCTTGAGTACTGCAGCAGCAAATAACTTCGCTGGATTCCTTTCTTCGTTCTACCCTGAACCAGAGGTTTCTGCAGCACAAGTGCGCGCTTTGGAAGAGAAATATTCTACAGCAGAGCACAACGCTTACGTATTGGTAGCGGATAAATATGCAGACCAAACAATTGGTGTAGAGATGACAGATCAAGTGAAAAAACAAGCTGTTGCGGATACTGTCGCTGTTTCTGATACGGTATCAATCTCTGCGAATACAGGTGTTGATGTGGAAAATGTAAAAATTACTGTCAACAAAGCGATTTCTGTGGCACTTGATGACGTGACGAAAGATACGGTTGAAGTTGCTCAAGTTTGGGTTGCCACTGAAAAAGAGGTGGAAGGATACAAGGCGAAGGGCTTGAAATACAAAGATGTTCACGCGAATGTTGTTCCAATGACAGACGCAGACGGAAATGAAACGAAAATCCCTTATTCTGCCGTAAACTTCAACAATCTTTTCCCTAAAACGAAGGATAAAAAGAAACAGGAAGAGTACCACAAAATTATCCAAGAGGAGAAAATTGCTATGGCGAAATTGGCCGTGAACAAAGAGAAAGAATTCTTAGGAATGAAAATCGTTGATTTGAAATCCTTCTTCTGGTTGTTTGTTTACCTTGCTGGTGGATCTTCAATTATCCTCTTCTTATTGAGCCGCTTCCTCGTGAAGATGATGCACGGAGTGAAATAAAACGTATTTAATAACTTGAAAAGCAGTCTCACTTGGGGCTGCTTTTTTTACACTATATAGCACATGAAAAAGGGATTTTTGACCTGCGCATTGATAGCGATTTGCGGAGTTACAGACGCTCAAATCAAGGCAATTACAGAAAATGGGGAGGAGGTTGTACTCTTTGAAAATGGCCAATGGGAATACACGGAAAGCAATGAAGTGGTTGATGAGGAGGAGATTCTCATGAATCCTTTGAAATTTACCCGTCCTGCGACATCTGCCTTTCTTTTGAAGAGCACAAAATTTAATATTGGCACCTATCTGGATTCAAAGAAATGGACCATCGAAAAAGGCAAAGGTGACGATGCCTATGAGTACCAACTGACCTTGAATCAAGGTGACTTGTATGCCATGATGATTACAGAGCAAGTGGAAATCCCCTTGGAATCATTGAAAGCTATTGCGTTGGAAAATGCCCGTGATGTGGCGCCTGATGTGTATGTGGTGAAAGAGGAGTACCGCATGGTGAACGGACTTAAAGTCTTGATGTTGCAAATGAACGGAACATTGAGCGGCATTAAGTTCAGCTATTATGGCTACTATTTTTCCAGTGAAAAAGGCACCATTCAATTTATCGGATATACCTCCCAAAATCTCTTGTCGAAATACCAAAAAACCATCGAAGACCTATTGAATGGTCTGGTTCAATATTAAGCAGAATAATACCCCAAATAATGGCCGCACAAAAACACCCTAAAGCTTTACCTTATTTGTTCTTCTCGGAAATGTGGGAACGCTTTGGTTATTACCTCATGATTGGAATCTTTACGCTCTACCTGAAGGATAAAGCCGATGGTTTTTCCATGAGCGAGGAGGAAGCGTCTGACCTTTATGGTACCTTCATCGCATTCGTATTTTTAACGCCTTTCATCGGTGGTTTACTCGCGGATCGCGTGCTTGGTTATCGCCGTTCCATCACCATCGGCGGATTATTAATGGGGGCTGGCTATTGTTTGATGGCGATTCATGACCTCAATATGCTTTACTTGTCGATGTTCCTCGTGATTCTAGGGAACGGTTTCTTCAAGCCGAATATCTCGACTTTGCTAGGAAACTTGTACAACAACGATGAATACAAGTCACTGAAAGATTCGGGTTACAGCATTTTCTACATGGGAATCAACGTGGGTGCATTCATCTGTAATTTCTTCGGGGCTGCCTTGTACAACATGATTGGTTGGGGAGCAGCATTTATCGCGGCTGGAATTGGAATGTTCGTTGGTATTATCATTTTCTGGATGGGTACGCGCCACTTCAAGCATGCGGATGTCATTAAGCCAAAAGCGGAGTCAGATATGTCGCTCGCAAAGATTTTTGGAATAATCTTACTTCCAGCCATTGCGTTTGGATTGATTGGGTATTTCTTGCCTGAGCCAATCGTGAAGACACGAACAACAGATGCCTTCCTGTTTGGATGTATTCCAGTGATCTTTTTTTATGTGTATCTCTTGGTGAAGAGTCCGAAGGAAGAACGTCGTCCTGTAGCGGCCATGTTGGCCATTTTTGCGGTAGTGATTGCTTTCTGGGCGGTATTCAAACAAAACGGTTCTACACTGAACACATGGGCAGATCAATACACGGATAGACAAGTGTCGGAGTCGTCATTGCCTGTATTGGATGGACTAAAACTGGTAAAAGAATACGAATACATTAAGGATACAATTCAGTTGACGGATAAACAGTTTCGTCCACAGGTAACCAAGGACGATAAACCGGTCATGGTCTATGATTATCCGGACTACTTCAAGAATTTACCGAAAGAAAAATTGCCAAAAGATGGCGAAGTAGTGCATGCCTTGAATACCAACTTGTTTCAATCCGTAAATCCTTTCTGGGTAGTAGCATTAACGCCTTTGGTGTTGGCATTTTTTGGATTTCTGCGTCGCCGCGGCAAGGAACCAACAACACCTGAGAAGATTGCTTTCGGTTTGGTAATTTCTGCATTGTCTTGCTTGGTTATGGTCGGTGCGGTCTATGCCAGTGACAATGGAGGGGTCAAATCTTCCGCGTGGTGGTTTATTTCCTCCTATGCAGTCATTACCATCGGTGAGCTCTTCTTAAGTCCTATGGGGCTATCCCTTGTGAGTAAATTGAGTCCTCCACGCTTGACGGCTTTGATGATGGGTGGTTGGTTCTTGGCAACATCCATCGGAAACAAGCTTTCAGGATTATTGAGCTCCTTTTGGGATGGTTACCACGACAAAGCGAATTTCTTCTATGTGAACTTTGTTCTTCTCGGCTCCGCAGCCCTTATTCTCTTCGTGATGCTGAAATGGCTGAATAAGATTTTTAAGGAACACGAGGGGTAATGTAGGGTTGTTAGTTACGAGTTATGAGTTACGAGTTATGAGTTGCGAGTTACGAGTTACGAGTTATGAGTTGCGAGTTATGAGTTGCGAGTTGCGAGTTATGAGTTACGAGTTACGAGTTATGAGTTGCGAGTTATGAGTTGCGAGTTATGAGTTGCGAGTTATGAGTTACGAGTTGCGAGTTATGAGTTGCGAGTTATGAGTTGCGAGTTGCGAGTTATGAGTTACGAGTTGCGAGTTACGAGTTATGAGTTATGATTTTGGTAGCTTCGCTACAGCGGACAAGTGAGGTGTGATAGAAGATTCGAGGTCACAAAATAGAGTTATACATTTCGAGTCCTAAGCATCTGGTAGTATTCTAAAAAGTGTGTCAAGGTAAAAATTAGGAGTAATAATCTTAAACTTGAACACATGGAAAGAAAGACAAGAAGTCGAAAGGAAAAGACAACATCTTTTGACTATGCCAATTTTGAAAAAGAGGCAATCGAAAAATTGAAAGCAGGCAAAGGCCTAATTGGACCTG
>CANGIC010000081.1 GCA_947453795.1 Flavobacteriales bacterium | reverse complement strand
TCTACTTTAGGAACAGATGGCGTGACCTTCGAATTGATCATCGAAGAAACAACAAATGAAGTATACTTCGTTTACGATGATGTGATGCACGACAATGCCGCTTACAACTACGGTTTAGATGCTGAAATTGGGGCAACTGGCGCACAAACTGTTCAGGTTTCCATGAACAACGCATCATACCTACAAAACAATTCTTGCGTACACTTCTACTATACCGACTGTCCTAAACCGAGTGCCTTGACCTATGCTTATGTTTCAACTACGGAAGCGTCAATCACATGGACTGGTGGAATTGCTGGTGAAACAAACTGGACAATTATCTATGGTCCTGCAGGATTCAATCCTGCATCTGGTGGTACAACGATTACCACTACCGCAACGAATGCCATCATCCCGAACTTGACACAATTGACGACGTACGATATCTACATCTACTCAGACTGTAGTCCTACGATTCAAAGTTTACCGTTGGCAAGTACATTCACGACTTTGCCATACTGTTCGAACCCTTCAGCCATGTTCAACAGTTCAGCTACAGATTCACTATTCGTCTCTTGGGCTTGGACGGCAAGTTCACCTGCCTACCCTTCAACTGGATTTAATGTCGTTTATGGAATGTCAGGATATGACCCATATACACAAGGAACAGAAGTGGTCTTGGACAACAACTTGAACGATACCATCACAAACCCGGCCTTGCTTGGTGGTGGTGTATACGAGGTATATGTTCAGGCCGTTTGTGCAAATGATACATCTGCTTATATCGGACCATTCAGTGTGACGATGCCATTGACAAATGACGATGTCTGTGGTGCTGAAATGTTAGCCGCAGATGGAACGGTCTATACCTTCAACAATACAGGCGCAACGGTAACTCTGGCAGAATTGGTAATTGCACCGCCTGCAACAGGACCGCAGACGACAACAGGTTGGATCAACTCTGCGTTGGACAATACCACATGGTTCCGCTTCATCGCACCAGCTTCAGGTGATGTGCGCATCAACAATACCTACACAAACTATGCGGGTCAAGCAGCAGTATTCGACGCAACAAACTGTTCAGACTTCAACAACTTTACACTTGTAGCCGCGAATGACAATGCCATCGGTGGAACGAGCGTTGCACCAAACTTTACAATTTGTGGATTGACACCTGGTAACATGTATTACTTGTTGCACGACGGGAACTCTGCAACGGCAGGTAACTATTCGATCTCGATTATTCCAATCGACTTCCAAGTAGGAAGTGTAGTTGGCGTTATTGATGTATGTACTGGAGATACTGCAGATCTTTTCACAGCAATCACTGGCTACGACGCTGGAGGAATCTGGACTGCACAAATCCCATCTGCAGGAATCGGATTGAATGGAAGCATCTTCAACTCTGAAGGCTTGGCTTACCAAGTATTCAATTTCGAATATACCTTACAAGACGGTTGTGCAAGTGACTCTATCATTGCTCAAGTCAATGTTTCTCGTCCATCATCTGCTGGTGAAGACGGAACAATCACCGTTTGTCGCAATGAGCCAGTTGACTTGTTGGCTGGATTGAATGGAAACATTGATTTAGGTGGTATGTGGTACAATCCAAGCAATGTGCTCATGCCAAACTCAGAAATTACCGCACCAAACATCCCAGGTCAGTACAACTACGACTACATTTCCGGAAACGGTATTTGTCCGAATGACACAGCCAATGTTTTGTTGAATGTTGATGCCAACTGTAACTTCAACGCACTCGAAGAAACGTTGTTCAGTGCAATTACCTTGTACCCTAACCCATCAAATGGTGTGGTATTTATTTCCAACGAAGGAAATACAGGGGTATTTGACATCGAAGTGAAAGACTTGAATGGAAGAACAATCATGAACAAGCGCAATGGTGTGAAGCCATCATCCGTTTCTGAAATCAATTTGACCGATAAAGTAACTGGCATCTATTTCATTACGCTTCGCAATGAAGACATTGAACGCACTTTCAAAGTGGTGATTCAATAAATCATCGCAATAACGTTATAATTACAATAGAAGGAGGCCCAACGGTCTCCTTTCTTTTTGCGACTTACACATAACTCAAAATTTTTCCCTAACTTTCACACTCTAAAACTTCTAAAAATGCAAAAAATTTTACTCATTACCGCAACACTTTTCCTCAGCGGAATCGTGGCTTTCGGTCAATGTGCCAACTCAGGATCGACCTTTGGCTTTGCCACTGCGCCTTCTACACCTGGCACAACGACACAAATTACAACCTGTAACTTTTACGGTGAAGCTGCAACTGTAGATGGATTCCTTTCATCTATGATGTACACCTTGAACATCGCTGATGGTGGTGTTGTTACTGTATTTGATGCTGCCCTTACAGTCGTTGGTTCTGGCGCAGTTCCGTTTACTTTCACTCCTCCTGCAGATGGTACATACTTTCTTCAGTGGAACGGTGCTGGATGTACATCAGACTTCAACTGCCACATTACCTCTGTAGCGTGCATCGGATTTTCTGCGCCGTGTACAAATCCAGTAATGGCAGGTGCTACCGCAGCATCAGTAATTACTGCATGTTCTGGAACACCATTTAACCTATCATTAACGGGTGCTGCAATGGGTTCAGGATTGACTTACCAATGGCAATCCTCATTGAATGGTACAACATGGACCGACATCGTTGGTGCAACAGGTTCAACTGCGTCAGTTTCTGAAACAGTGATGACTTACTACCGTTGTGTGGTGACTTGTTCTGCAGGTTCTACAGCGAATTCAACACCTTTGATGGTCGATCTTGGACAATGTATATCAATGACCAATGGTTCCGTAACTGCTTGTTCTGGTAACTTCTTCGACAGTGGAGGCCCAGCAGGTAACTACGCAAACTTCGAAAACTACACGTTTACCATAACACCTTCTACACCAGGATCACTGCTTCAGGTGAACTTTACTTCATTCAACATTGAGAATTTCTGGGAAGTTATGTCTGTGTATAACGGTAACAGCACTACCGCACCTTTGATGGGACAATTTGATACCAACCCTGGTTCAATTACATCTGGCGCAGCTGACGGGAGCTTGACTTTTGTGTTTACATCTGACGGTTCTGTGACTTACTCAGGATGGGCTGCTACACTTTCATGTGTCCTACCTCCTGCAAATGACCTTCCGTGCAATGCGATCCTTCTTCCTGTTGATGGAACAGTTGGAACATACAACAATGGTGGGGCAAGCGTTGACGCAAACGAAATCCTAGTGGCACCAGCAACAACAGGTTACAACCAAACAGACGGTTGGGGTGAATCAACATTGAGCTTTACTACTTGGTTCAAGTTTGTAGCTCCAGCTTCAGGTAACCTTACAATCGATTGTACGGGTAACTCTTTCGACGGACAAATTGCCATGTATAGCGCAACAACTTGTGGTGACTATAACACCTACACATTCGTTGCGGGTAATGACGATGCTATGGACTTTACATCAGCTGCACCGAAATTCACTACATGTGGTTTGACACCAGGAGCTACGTATTACTTGATGTACGATTCTCAAAGCACACTATCTTCAGGTGAATTCAAGATTGCATTGTCACCATTGGCTGTTTCTGCCGGTGCATTTACAAATGTATTGGATGTATGTAGCGGTGAGGAAATCAACTTGTTCGACGGAATAAGCGGAAACGACGCTGGTGGTGTATGGTACGAGATGACTCCAACAGTTAACTTGAATGATTCATTATTCAACTCTGCAGGTCTTGCTTATACAACTTTTGATTTCGAATATGTCGTAACTGAAGGATGTGCGGCTGATACATCAACTGCTCAAGTGCACATCTACGGACCTTCATTGGCTGGTAACAATGGAACATTGGATGTTTGCCGCAACCAAGATTTCAACTTGTTGGATGGATTGAGCGGAACAGTTGACTTGGGTGGTACTTGGTACAATCCTTCAAATGTGGCTATCACTGGAAATATGTATACTTCTAGCAACATCCCAGGTCAGTACAACTTCGATTACATCACAAACAACGGGGTGTGTCCAAACGATACAGCGAATGTATTGGTGAACGTATTGAACTGTGACGCAAATGGAATTGATGAAAACGTATTGGTTGACATGACGGTTTATCCAAACCCTACATCTGGTGTGTTGTTCATCAACAACGAGGCAACTGCTGAACTATACAACTACATGGTGACAGATTTGAACGGTCGCACAGTAGTTCGTGAATTGAACGGTGTTGCAGGATCGAAAGTTACTGAAGTAAACCTTCGCAACGTGAACCCTGGAATGTACCTTGTTCGCGTGTACAACACAACAGGTGAGCGCACATTTAGAATCATCTTGAACTAATCAAGTTCAAAAAATACCAAAAGGGCTCAGCGCAAGTTGAGCCCTTTTTTTGTCTTCCAATTTCTCCCACAATTTCCTATCTTCGTAAAAAACGAACGCCATGTTAGCTCCTTTCAACCTTCAGAAATGGATTGATGATAACCGTGATCTCCTCAAGCCACCCGTATCGAACAAAAACTTGTATGTCAATGCAGGGGATTTTATCGTCATGATCGTAGGTGGACCAAATGCGCGCAAGGATTACCATTACAATGAAAGTGAGGAGCTCTTCTACCAAATCGAGGGGGATATCACTGTGCGCGTTCAAGAAGATGGCAAAGCAAAAGACATTGTAATCCACGAAGGTGAAATTTTTCTCCTCCCTGGCAATACACCCCACTCCCCAATGCGTGGACCAAACACGGTTGGATTGGTGATCGAAAGAGTGCGTAAAGGAACTGATCTTGTCGATGGATTGATGTGGTTCTGCGAGAAATGTAACAACAAGCTTAAAGAATACCGCTTCCCGCTAAGCAACATCGAAAATGACTTTATTCCACGGTTTAAGGAGTTTTACGCTTCAGAAGACATGAGAACATGCAAGAAGTGCGGTCATGTCATGGAAACAGATCCCAATTTCGTTTAGTCTAACGAAGTAAGTTCACATGCCCTGTGAGTTGGAATTCTTCCTGTGATTCATTCCAATAGGTCAACTTCCAGGTATAGGTTCCATCCTGACAAGGAACACCATTGTACGAACCATCCCAATAGTCGTTGAGGTCTTGCATGGTGTAGATCAACTCACCCCAACGGTCAAAAATCAAAAGTTCAAACTTGGAAATATTGGCAGCCACCATGCTAAATGTCTGATTGAACTCATTCCCATCTGGCGTGAAGGTATTCGGAATATAAATGATGGGGTCAAAATGGATCGTTACATTGTCCTGTGCTGAGCAACCATTGGCATCCGTGTACGACACCGTATAGGTCGTAGTTTGACTTGGCGTCGCAATCGGTGAAACGCATACCACACAACTTAGGTTTTCCGCTGGTGACCAAACGTAAGCTCCGCTTGTCGCACTTGTCGCACTGAGTTGCACTTCATCCCCATACATCGCGAAAACATCCGGACAGGTTTGGATAAAGGGCTGAGGAAACAAATCGACAAATACACTGTCGGAATCAGTACAACCGGTTGCATCTGTTCCAACAACAACATAATAGGTAGGACTCGTTGGGGTAGCAGTTGTTTGGGACGTAAACGGGCTACTCAAAGTAACCGAAGGTGTCCACACATACGACACCCCTCCTGTTGCCCAAATCAGTGCCGATTCACCCGGACAAACAATCGTGTCAAAACCCGCTGTTACCGTCGCTGAAATCACATCCACGAAAACACTGTCCGAAACCACGCCACAGGCATTGATGAAATCACAGTAATAGGTGAAGTCGGCTACTGGCGAAACGGTAACCAAAGGTCCTGTTTGTGGGGTTATCGCAACTGCAGGTGTCCACACATAGGTTTCAGCCCCCGAAACATTGATGACTGCCGAAGCGCCAAAACACATCGGCACCACAGCTGGAATAACCGGCAATGGCGGGTCGTAATACACCGAAACGGTCACTGAATCCAGGTACTGACAGCTGTTCAATGAGGTGGTCTCTACGATATATTCTGTGGTCACCGTTGGAGATGCAATCGGTGTGGCTGAAGTTACAGAAGATAAACCTACACTTGGGGACCATAGAAATGTTCCATTCCCAATGACGAAAAGATTGGCACTTCCGCCGATGCAAATAGAGGTGTCTTCAGAAACAATAGGATCATCTTGATATACAGGCAAAGTAAGCTGAAGGGTATCTGTTCCGCAGCTGTCATATACCACCACGGTAAATACTGTAGTTTCATAGATCGTTGCCACAGGTGTTGGACTCGTCGGATCATTCAACAAACCAGTGGGTGTCCAAGAATACTGCGTACCCCCAAAGGCCTCAATCATCGTGGGAACTCCCGGACAAATGGGTCCTGAAGGTTGAGTTATCCCACCCTGAAAATCGCCAATGTTCACTATAAATTCTACAGAATCTGGTGAATAACACCCATTCGAATCAGCCACGACAAGCGTCACAGTGTATTCGCCGGGACCATTGTACAAATGAATTGGATTAACTTCAGTAGACGTCGTATTGTCGCCAAAATTCCACAAAAATGAATTTCCATTCGCGCTGTTGTTGGAAAACACCACAGGATCGGGCAAACAGATGAGCGGATCCGGATCAGTCACGACAGCTGTTATCGTATTCAATTCAAACTTATACGCCGCCAAGTTGCAATTCGAGCTGTTGTTCGTTGGCGACCAAACACCTGGCGTTGACGTAAATCCATAGTCGTTACCTCCACAAGCACCGCATACCGCGTGGTAAATTCTTCCCGACTTATCAAAACGACTCGTGCCGCCATCCACATGGTTAGACGAACTAGACAAGCCACCCATGTAGGTGGCATATTTCAAAAAGGAAGCGTCCTGCTCAAGCACCGCGATATAGAAATTACTTCCATTGGTCATCGACTGAAAGGCATCCGCTGTAACCTGAAATCCATTGGTCGTGCTGTTCAGTGCGGAAGCGTAATGATTGACCGTTCCACCCCATCCTGAAAAGTAAATTTCATAGCAATCCGACACCAAGAACGCTGTAGGAGAAATTTCCACGTTACCTGTGGCAGCGCCCACCATGGTTGTCCATAAAATGGTATTTAATGTGGGATCATATTTACGGATAAACTGACCTGAATTCGGCACCCCGTATAAACCTGGTGTCATTTGCCAAGGCGACTGAGACTGCCCAAACACATAGGCGTTGTTGTCCAAGTCAAGCTGTACAAAATACGTTTGATCGTATTCATTCAAGCCCATAAAAGTTCCGGACAGTATCGCTCCATTTGCGGGATTAAATCGGGCCACATAGCCATCTGCCAATCCCCCATTGTAGGAAAGGTCATTCCCTACAGTCATGGGCAACAGCGACGAATTGGTTCCGCCTGCCACATAAATTTCTCCATTAGGTGCAACTTGAATGGAATAACCCGTTTCGTTGCCACTCCCACCAAAAAATGTGCTCCATGTCATGGTGTTGAGTGAGGTTGGCATCTTGAAAATAACCGCATCCTGCGCACCACTTAATGCCGTCTGAGTTCCTTGAACCACTGGGAAATTCGACGATTGTGTTGTCGAAGCAATGTAGACATTGTTGTTGGCATCCAAAATAATTTCACCCCGAAACTGATCCCCGTAATTGTAATGCAAATTCAAGGTATTCAAACCATCGGTACCTGATCCACCGACATACGTGGATGCTAGAAGTCCAGTGCCTGTAGGATTGAAGCGTGCGATGTAAATGTCTGAACCTGTGAAATTCAATGAGTTTTCAAATTCCGTTGGACCACCGCTAAAGCTGTTGTCGAAGGGTGTGGGCCCCATTGGAAAATTACTGGAGGAGGTCACCCCAAAAACAAACAACTCCCCATTCGGTGCGCATACAATACTGTGTGGCGTTTCATTTCCTAGTCCGCCAAGATAAGTCGAGAAAAGCAAAGACGTGCCCGTGGCATTAAACTTCGTTAATCCGACATCAATTTGATAGCCCGATTCTGTTCCAACACTATAACTCGCATCAAAAGCTCCTGTTGTTGTCGGATAACCTGCACCGAAAACAATGCCTCCGGCAAATAGATTACCCTGCGGATCAGGTGCTGCGGTGAAGCCCCAATTGTCCGCTAAGGAGCCCGTAAACGAGGAGAATACCAAATAGGGATCAATGATCAACGTCGCCGTTTCGTCATAGGATTCAGGCAGTGCATAACGCACCACATTTCCATCGAGCACAAACATGATCTTAACGCTTTTCCGCTTTCCATCCTTCTCTGTCCAAGCAATCGGCTTTGATTCCGTAATTTGACCAAAACGGTGGTGGATAATCAACTGACCACCCTCATCCAACTCTACCCGATCTGCACCATCGATTTGAAACGCAATCTTAGACGCGTCTGCTCCCGCTAGAACTCGGTACGCATACTTCAGTTTCTGGTCCGTGCCATCAAGCATCAAATCAATTCCCTCATATAAAGCGGTATATTGCACGCGTCCAACACTGCGAATGGCTGATTTCCATTTACTTTGGTCGTTGCCTAAAAAGTAATTGCGGTAGAAATTTGAGCTATCTGCCTCTTCCATTTTCCCCGAAAACGTGGCATTTAAAAAGCGTGATCGAATGACTTGCACTGGAAAAGTTTCAGAGGAGGCCGTTTCCACCTGCGCATGATCACCGTGTGCGTGATCGGGCTGCTGAAACAAATGATACGTAAACCCGGTGTTTTCCAACAACATTTCACCCTGCTGAAGTTCCACTTTGTAGCGGATCCGATCGTCCCACTGCCCTTTATTAGGGTGCATCCATACCTCCTGCGCAAGGGCAGAAAGACAAATGAAAAGGGACAATACTGCAGTTAAAATCTTCGTCATGAACAATCGAAGTTAATACAATTCACGCGTTCTTTCCTTGCCAAAGCTGCGTTTAACATTTGGCGCTGTGATGCACGATACCTCTAAAACATAAAAAGTGTCCTTTAGGTTGCCTAAATTGTTCATTAATTCTTAAATAATTTTTCAGTTAAACGGTTAAATAAACTTTAACTTTGACGCTCATTTTTACTCAACTTTACCCATGAGCGATGCCATACAACACGAGTGCGGAATAGCGTTACTTCGATTGAAGAAACCCCTCCAATACTACCTCGACACCTATGGTACGCCATTTTATGGGATCAATAAGCTGCACCTTTTGATGGAAAAGCAGCACAACCGTGGACAAGATGGCGCTGGTATTGCCAACATCAAATTGGATATGGAACCGGGAGAACGCTACATTTCGCGCTACCGTTCCATCGACAGCAAGCCCATTCAAGATATTTTCGATCATGTCAATTCACGCTTTCGAGAAATTGGCGAAGAAAATCCTGCTTACCTAAAGGATGTCAACTACCTTAAGAAACATGCTGGATTTACAGGAGAATTGTTCTTGGGACATCTTCGTTACGGCACATTCGGAAGAAATTCCATCGAAAGTTGTCACCCTTTTCTTCGCCAAAACAACTGGATAACCAGAAACCTTGTTGTCGCTGGAAATTTCAACCTCACGAATGTGGATGAACTCTTCAGTGTCTTGATTGAAATCGGTCAACACCCAAAGGAAAAGTCCGATACCGTAACGGTTTTGGAAAAGATCGGTCACTTCCTCGATGTGGAAAATGAAGAGCTTTACGCAAAATTGAAGCATGAAGGCATCACGAATCAAGAGGTGTACAACCTGATTGCTGAACACATCGATATCGAAAAAATACTCAAAAAGGCATCGGAAGATTGGGACGGTGGCTATGCAATGGCAGGGCTCTTTGGACATGGTGATGCCTTTGTTTTGCGCGATCCATCGGGAATTCGTCCAGCTTATTGGTATGAAGATGATGAGATTTGCGTGGTGACATCTGAACGCCCTGTTATTCAAACGGCTTTCAACATCAAAGACGAGGACGTACAAGAACTCGCGCCAGGTCATGCACTCATTATCCGGAAAAATGGTGAGGTAGCAGAAGTAGAAATCAACGCGCCCTTGGAACCGAAAAAATGTTCCTTTGAACGCATCTATTTCTCTCGCGGTAATGACCGTGAAATTTATGAAGAGCGCAAATTGTTAGGAAAAAATGTTGTCCCTCAAGTGATGGAAGCGATTGATGGTGATTTGGACAATTCTGTTTTTTCTTTTATTCCAAATACAGCGGAAGTTTCGTTTTACGGGATGATCAAAGGATTGGAAGATCAACTCAACGACCGCAAGTTTAAAGCGATATTGGCCGAGGGCAAAACACTGACCGAAGATCGACTCAAAGAAATCATCTACCAGCGTGCGCGTATCGAAAAAATCGCCATAAAAGACGCGAAACTTCGGACCTTCATTACCCAAGACGATTCACGCGATGACCTTGTAGCCCATGTATATGACATTACTTATGGTAGCGTAAAACGTGGGAAGGACAACCTTGTGGTCATCGACGATTCGATTGTTCGTGGGACAACCTTGAAGCAGAGTATATTAAAAATACTAGACCGCCTCAATCCCAAAAAAATAATTGTAGTTTCCTCTGCACCCCAAATCCGTTA
>CANGIC010000080.1 GCA_947453795.1 Flavobacteriales bacterium | reverse complement strand
TCTCTATTTTTACATACTTATCCTAAAAGCAATGACCTACTCTGATTATTCAGCCATTTTTGATCAAATTCTTTCTGGTACGCTACACCACGCACCTTACGATGATCCCCATTTCGTTGAATACACCAAGTTGAATCAATCCCGCATGCACCGCTGGGATAAGACAGGAATCTTAACGGAAGAATGCAAATCGACTATTCAGTCAATCGAGATTCCGATGCATTGGATATTAATTACAGAGCCGTGGTGTGGTGATGCGGCACATAGTGTTCCATTCCTTGCGAAGATGGCCGCGGAGAATCCGTTGATCCATTTAGAAATTCAACTTCGTGACAGCGAAAGTTCAGAGATTGAATCTTACCTGACCAATGGTGGTAAATCTATTCCAATTTTAGTGGTGCGCAATTCTTTAGGCGAAGACCTATTTGTTTGGGGTCCACGACCGGAAGCATGCAGAATACTACATCATACTTTGAAAGCACAAGAGATTACCCTAGAAGAGTTAAAAACTGGACTTCAGCAATGGTACAACGCCGATAAAGGTTTGAGCATACAAGAAGAGATGATCGATAAAATCCGATCACTCTCTTAACTTAAAAGGAAATCTCTATTCCTTATAGCGTGATGTAACCACTCAGCAACAATCCGATGGCACAGATTGCCAACACACCCCACTGAAGCACACATGGCTTTAGAACTGGAGCTTGTTCAGCATCTTCAGAAGACAAAGCAACCATCACAAAACGCAGGTAGTAGAATACACCAATTCCTGAATTGATTACCGCAAGGATGACCAATATTGGATAGGTTGCAAACGCGCTTGAGAAGACCATATATTTCCCAAAGAATCCAGCCAATGGTGGAACACCCGCCAAGGAAAGTACACTCAAGACCAATACAAATCCAATCCATGGATTCTTCCGACCAATGCCTTTGTAGGATTCAATGTCATCCGATTCATCATTGACAATCAATGAAATCACAATCAAAGCAATCACAGCGAAGCCATAACCCAACAAGTAAATCCAAAGGTTAAACAACGAAGCATCACTAATAATCATTGGTGCCATTAAGGCATATCCAGCATTTGAAATACTTGAGTACGCCAACAATCGTTTAAATTTCGTTTGGCGCAGTGCTGAAAGGTTTCCGACAAACATCGTCAAAACAATCATACCGAATAACGCCCCTGACCAAAGATCAGAAACAGGCGCAAACACATAGGTAAACAATTTCAAGAAAGCATATAAGCCCGCCATTTTTACTACAGAGGCCATATATCCGGTAATGATATTCGGACTTCCGGCATACACATCAGGACCCCAAAAATGGAAAGGTGCAGCACCTACCTTGAATAAGAACGACGCCATCATCATCAAAATACCCACAAACAAGAGCGGACCATTTGCTGTTCCTTCAGACAGGATATTCGACAATTCTCTCAAATCAAAAGTACCCGTTGCACCATAGACCCAAGCCGTTCCAAACAATAAAATCCCTGTAGCAAAGGCACCTGTGAAGAAATATTTCAATCCTGCCTCTGAAGATTGCAAGTCCTTCTTTTTTGATCCGGCTAGCACATATACAGGAATCGAAAGAATTTCCAAGCCAATGAAGAACATGAACAAATCGGTATACCCAATCATGCAAAGCGCTCCTGTCAATGAGAATAGAATCAGTGAAATGTACTCACCTGTATGTTCTGGTTCCCGCTTAAAGTAGGTATATCCACCTGCAATGATTAACAAGGCAAAGGTCATAGCGGCTACTGAATAGATTACCTCACCTCTTCCAAAGGCCAAACCGTTGTAATCAAACAATAAATATGGATTGTACCACTGGTTCACCATAAGTCCAATTCCAACAGACAATCCAACCAATGCCGTCGCCAACACCAATAGTGGCTTATGCGTCATCGCAATGAACATCGCGACAATTCCACTAACAAAAATTACTATTAATGCATCCATATTACTGTACAATAACTTTAGCGCCTTTCACAGATTCAATTGTGAGGTCAAGGCTAGGTCCGACAAAGTCAATGATCGCTTGAGGATAAATTCCCACGACCAAGATGATGAGCATGATGATAAAGAAGGTAAGCATTTCGTTCCAAGTAAGGTCGGCGAAATGTTCC
Organism: Flavobacteriales bacterium; assembly: GCA_947453795.1. Classification (GTDB taxonomy): domain Bacteria; phylum Bacteroidota; class Bacteroidia; order Flavobacteriales_D; family Crocinitomicaceae; genus M0103. The sequence continues at coordinate 8,525 of CANGIC010000080.1, read as the reverse complement.
ATTTTCGGCGCGCCAAACATGCTGATTTGATATGCGCGTAAGGTATAAACTGCGCCTAAAACTAGCGTAGTTCCTGCTACAAGTCCAACAATCCAGCTGTAATTGTACACGCCTTTGAGCAACAAGAACTCGCCAATAAATCCACTTGTTAGTGGCACCGAAACGGAAGCAAAAGCTACAGCTGCGAACCAGAAACCGAATTTTGGCGCCAACTTAGCCACACCACCCATGTCATACATGTTACGTGTTCCCATTCGGCGTTCCAAGATATCTGCTGCCAGGAATAATCCGAGTGCCACCAAACTGTGGTTAGCGATCTGAATAAAGGCACCTGCCAACGCATCCTTGTTGAACAACATAATACCCGCAGCAATCAACCCAACGTGGCTAATCGATGCAAATGCGAACAATCGTTTAATGTCTGACTGCTTAATGGCAATAACCGCTGCATAAACGACACCAATCATTCCCAAAGTAATCACTAAACAAGAAAGTGTATCCAAGGCCTCAGGCGCAATTGGAATCATCCAACGCACCATTCCGTATAGCGCCATTTTCAACATCAATGCAGAAAGTAACATGGTACCTGCCATCGGAGAAACAGTATAGGTATCTGGCTGCCATGTATGGAATGGGAACAATGGGATTTTAATAGCGAATGCAAGGAAAAATCCACACATCACCCAGAAGGCAGTTTTAGCCGTTAATTGTGCTGCAAGAAGATCCTCGTAAGCAAAACTGTTGGAGTAAGTCCCCAAAGCCATGAAAGACAACAACATCGCCAATGATCCAACGAAAGTGTAGATAAAGAACTTCATCAAGGGCTTCTTGCGATCCGCAGATCCGAACCAGTAGGAGATCAAGAAAATCGGCACCAAAGTCAACTCCCAGAAGATGTAGAACATGATTCCATCCATAGCGGTAAACACACCAAGCAATCCGAATTGCATCAACAGCACCAATGCATTGAATGCGCGGTTGTGTGCGATTTCACGGTTCAAATTACTCAACAAGATCAAGGACGTAATGACATTCGTAAGTACCACCATGAACAAACCGATTCCATCATAGCCCATCTTAAAGGTCAAGCCAAAAGGCAGCATGAAATCTGGCGCGAACAAGGACACATATTGGTCAGGTGAAAAATTGGCCACATGAATGAATGAAACCACCATCGACACTACGGCGCCAATCAATCCCACATAGTTCACCTTGCTTTTCGGTGCAACTAGTGCGATGAGTGCAAAAACGAGCGGTATAGCAAATAATTCCACAGTATCAGAATTTAATTAAATAGTAAACAACAAGGCTGATCACACCAAGGACCATCCAGAATAAATAGTTGGAAACCACACCGGTTTGCCATTTGCGCACAATGTCTCCTGTTTTCCCAATCAAGCCCGCAAAACCATACACTGATTTATTCAAGGCAATCACCTCAATAAAAGCATGCATTTTTACAGAAATCCATTCCAGTGGTTTCACAAAAAGGAAGTTGTATAGTTCATCGAAGTACAATTTCTTGTTGGAAGCCAACTCCCAACCTTTCAATTCCTCGTCTGATTTTGCCAATCGCGCATTTTTAATGTACACCACGAAAGAAACAAAAAGGATAACCAAGGTCATCACAACCGCTGCGCCCATTAACATCATCGACTGTGATGAAGAAAGGTGATGTGTTTCAATCAATTCCAATCCACGTGTATTGTGTTCCAAGTAATGTGACATCCAATGTGTCCCAGACTTCATGACCACTCCCGGAAGATTTAAAATCCCACCAAAAACGGAAAGCACAGCAAGAATCATCAACGGCAAGGTCATGTTCAATGGACTCTCGTGCAAATGATGTTGCTGCTCTGATGTTCCGCGGAAATTCCCGTGGAAGACCAAGAAATACAAACGGAACATATAAATTGCTGTCATGGCAACCGAAATCATTAAGATTCCATAAATCATTGGGTTGTGCATGACGGCATGTGCCAATATTTCATCTTTCGAATAGAAACCTGAAAGTAAAGGGAAACCAGCAATGGCTAGTGTTCCAATCAAAAAGGTGATGTGTGTAATCGGAATGTATTTTTTCAAGCCCCCCATCACTCTGATGTCTTGTTCGTCAGACATGGCGTGAATGACACTACCCGAACCTAAGAACAATAGTGCTTTGAAGAATGCATGCGTCGTCACGTGAAACATTGCCGCGGTGTACGCCCCCATTCCTAAAGCAACAAATAAAAGTCCGAGCTGAGAAACGGTTGAATAGGCCAATACTTTTTTAATGTCATTCTGGCGCAAAGCAATAAACGCTGCTACCAATGAAGTTGCCAAACCGACATAAAGCATGATGTCTTGTGTCGTTGGAGCCAATTCAAATAAGAAGTTTGAACGCACCACCAAGAAGATACCCGCAGTAACCATTGTTGCAGCGTGGATCAATGCCGAAACAGGCGTTGGTCCCGCCATCGCATCTGGCAACCAAGTAAACAAAGGAATTTGCGCCGACTTACCTGTTGCACCAATAAACAGACAAACGGTAATTCCAAACATCATCCATGTTGTAGGTTCAATTTTATCGATCAACAATTTGTCTGCTAACTCTGAATACTCAAGTGTTCCAAACTGTGACAAGATCAAGAATAAGCCAATCAATAGCCCTAAGTCACCAATACGGTTCATGATGAAGGCCTTGCGTGCAGCCACACTGTTGGCAATTCCTTTTTGAGCATCGCTATAATGGAAACCAATCAACAAGTACGAACAGATCCCAACACCTTCCCAACCGAAGAACAACATGAAGTAATTGCTTCCCAATACGAGAATCAGCATCGCGAAGATGAAGAGGTTCAAATATGTAAAGAACTTATAATATCCTTTGTCGTGACTCATGTACCCCATCGAGAAGAGGTGAATCAAGGACCCTACTCCTGTTACAATGAGTGTCATCCAGATGGAAAGCGAATCCAACTGCAAGCGTGCATTCAATTGAAATCCATCCAAAGAAATCATAGAGAAAAGGTGCACCAATTGTTGTTTGTGCACACTTCCGAAAAGTGTCAAAGCCAATGCGAAGGCGGTAAACATGACACCTGTAGCGATGGCACCAACAATTGCTTTAGGCATGCGCTTACCAAGCGTACCGTTGATTAAAGCTCCGATGAGCGGCAGCGCCAAGATGGTCAGTAAAATTTTATCTGCTCCCATTTCTTACCCTTTAAGTTTATTGAAGATTCCGACATCTGTTGAGCGAATGTTTCGGTAGGCCATAACCAAGATGGAGAGTCCAACCGTTGCCTCTGCTGCCGCCACCACCATGATAAAGAAGACAAATACTTGTCCATCCCCTTTTCCGTGATACGTCGAGAATGCGACCATCAATAGATTCACTGCGTTAAGCATTAACTCGATACACATCAGCAATACGATGGCATTTCTGCGCACCATTACCCCCACTGCACCGATTGCAAAAAGCACAGAAGCAAGAACGATGTAAAAATCGATCGAAACCCCTGATTCAAAAATACTTGCAAGTACCATAATTAATCAATGATTTGTTTTTCCCGCTTGGCCAACATCACGGCCCCTACCATTGCGGCAATAAAGAGCACCGATGACATTTCAAACGGAAGTACATATTTCGTGAACAACAATTCACCAAGGTTTTCCACCAATCCATTGTTGTTGGCCGATTCCACCGCTTGTTGTGTGATGACAAGACCATCTTTCAATGCGGCAAGTAAGACAGTGAGCAAGACACCGCCAGCGATAATTCCTGCCAGTTTAATTCCAATCGAGGTGATTGGCTCGCTGTCTTTGTTCAAGTTCAGCAACATAAGTACGAACAGGAAGAGTACCATAATTGCTCCGGCATATACAATGATGTTTACAATGGCCAAGAACTGCGCATTCATCAAAATATAATTGGCAGATATCAGAAAGAACGTCACTACCAAGTAGAGGACGCTACGGACAGGATGCTTACTTAGCACCACCATTAATGCTGATCCGATCGTGAGACCTCCCAGCAAAATTGCAATCATTTCTAGTGTCATTTTGTACCTCTTTGGCCCGTGTGTTGGCGTTTTGTAACATCGATGCGGGCATTCATCGGTTCCACCAATTTATCTTTTCCGAATAAAAAGTCTTCACGTTCAAACTCTGAAGGAACGATACGATCTGTCAAGAAAATCGCCTCTTTCGGACAAGCTTCTTCGCACAATCCACAGAAAATACAACGCAGCATATTAATATCGTAGGTAGCCGCATATTTTTCCTCTCGGTATAGGCCTTCTTCACCTTTTACGCGCTCTGCGGCTTCCATAGTAATGGCCTCTGCGGGACATGCTACAGCACACAAGCCACAAGCGGTGCAATTTTCACGACCCTCCTCGTCGCGTTTCAACACATGCATTCCCCGATAAACCGGTGCAAACACACGCTGCTCTTCAGGGTACTTTACCGTATTGTTTTTACGAAACAAGTGTTTGAATGTTATCCACATACCACCCATGATTGCAGGGAGATATATTTTCTCCATGAAGGTCATTGGTTTGTCGGAAACAACTTTTTTTCTATTTGACAGACTTTGCATAGTTACTGATCTGATATCGTTAGAACCATCCTTTATTTAATGCGATTACCAATCCAGTAATCAACAGGTTTATTAATGCGATTGGAATCAAACTTTTCCATCCCAAGTGCATCAATTGATCAAAACGGAAACGTGGAAGTGTCCAACGAATCCACATGAATACGAAAATGAAGAAGAAGATTTTTGTGAAGAATGCGATTACACTCAAAATCGCCAATGTATTTCCGCTGAAGTAATCCATTCCAGGGAAGTTGTATCCTCCAAAAAACAAGATCGCTATAATTGCAGATGAAATGAACATGGACACATACTCCGCAAAAAGGAAGAATCCTAGTTTCATAGAAGAGTACTCTGTGTGGTAACCACCAATCAACTCTGACTCACATTCAGGCAAGTCAAAAGGAGCGCGGTTTGTTTCCGCCAAAGCACAAACAAAGAATACGATGAAACAAACGGGTTGATAGAAAATGTTCCAGTTCATACCATGTTGGTCCTGAACGATATCTCTCAAGCTTAAGCTCCCGGTCATCATGACAATCGTGATCACAGAAACTCCCATCGCCAATTCGTAAGAAATCATTTGCGAAGAGGCACGAATAGCGCCGAACAACGAGTATTTGTTATTCGAGGCCCAACCACCAATCATGATTCCATAGATTCCAACCGAAAGTACCCCCATGATGAATAGGATCCCAATGTTGAAGTCGGCTACTTGAAGTGCCACTGAACTGCCGAAAATCGTCAAGTCTTCTCCCCAAGGAATAATCGCACTGGTAATCAATGATGTAAACATCGAGATACCTGGTCCGAGAATAAACAACCATTTGTCAGAGTTGCTTGGGATAAAATCTTCCTTCATGAACATTTTAACTCCATCCGCTAGGGGCTGAAGAATTCCAAAGGGTCCAGCGCGGTCTGGTCCAATTCGATCCTGGAACCACGCGGCTACTTTTCGTTCAAAATAGGTCGCATACATCGCAATAAGCAATGAGATCGAGAAAATGATGGCGACAAGGATGAGTTTTTCAATAATGAGTCCTGAATCCATTACTTCAATTTTTTAGTTGATGTTCGCGGACTTTGGTAATGACCTTGAGAGATTACAGAATGACGATCAATCGTACGCGGTCCAATGATGTTCCATTTCGAGAGGTCCTTTTTGTCAAAGCGACAGTCGTTACAAATCCAACCTGGTTTTCCGTCTTGATCTTCCACCTCGCCGTAACGATCTTTGCGCGCCGTAACGCGATAGATTTCATTACCGAATTGCCATACCACGGCTTTTCCTGAACACTTCGTGCATTCACATTCGGCCTCCATCGGCTTTAAGAACCAAACACGGCTTTTGAAACGGAAAGTTTTGTCGGTCAATGCACCTACTGGACACACATCAATCATGTTTCCTGAGAAATCATTTTCAACTGCGCTCTCGATGTAGGTACTGATCTCCGCATGTTCTCCGCGGTGAAGTACTCCATGAACGCGCTTGTCAGTCAATTGATTGGCAACAGCAACACAGCGGTAGCACAAGATGCAACGGTTCATGTGCAACTTAATTTTGTTGCCGATATCTATAGGATCAAACGTTCGACGTTCTTCTTCATAGCGCGTTTTTTCTGCACCGTGCACAAATCCAAGGTCTTGCAAATGGCACTCTCCAGCTTGGTCACAAATTGGGCAATCCAATGGGTGATTGATCAACAAGAATTCCACCACAGCGCCGCGATTTTCATGCACACGCTCACTGGTTTTGTTCTTGATTACCATCCCATCCTGCACTGGTGTTGAACACGACGCAACAAGTTTAGGCATAGGGCGCGGATCTTTTGCAGATCCGGCAGCCACTTCCACCAAACATGTTCGGCATTTCCCCCCTGTACCGGGCAACTTGCTGTAATAGCACATAGCAGGTGGAACAACCTCTCCACCTATTGTGCGCGCAGCGTTCAGGATTGATGTTCCTTCAGCTACTTCGACTTCAACGTCATCAATTGTTACTTTGATCATCCGTTCTTATATTTCTTAAGCGATTGATTGCGGTTCGCGAATCAAACCATAATTTCTTTTTTGTGATTCCTCACGTTCATTGACATGCCATTCAAATTCATCACGGAAATGGCGAATTGCTGCTGCCACAGGCCACGCTGCTGCATCTCCGAGAGGACAAATGGTATTTCCTTCGATTTTCTTATTGATTTCAGCCAATAAATCGATATCACGCATATTTCCATGACCATGTTCAAGGCGGTGCAATACTTTTTCCATCCACCCTGTACCTTCGCGGCATGGTGAACATTGACCACAAGACTCATGTGCATAGAAACGTGCAAAGTTCCATGTATTGCGAACGATACATTGGTCCTCGTCGAACACAATGAATCCTCCTGAACCCAACATTGATCCACTTGCAAAACCTCCATCTGCTAAACTTTCGTAGGTCATGAGACGGTCTTCACCTGCAGCCGTTTTTGTTACGAGGTAATGTGGTAAAATCGGAACGGATGATCCTCCTGGAACACAGGCCTTCAATTTCTTTCCATTTGCTATTCCTCGGCAGTAGTCATCACCATAGATAAATTCTTCTACCGTGATTCCCATTTCGATTTCATAAACTCCAGGTCGAGCAAGGTTCCCACAGGCAGAAATCAATTTCGTACCCGTACTTTTTCCTAGACCAATTTTAGCGTATTCTTCACCACCATCATTCACGATGGGAACGACCGCAGCAATACTTTCTACATTGTTGACTACTGTTGGACATCCATAGAGTCCTTTAACAGCAGGGAATGGCGGTTTCATTCGTGGGTTACCACGCTTTCCTTCTAGAGATTCGATCAAAGCCGTTTCTTCGCCACAGATATAAGCACCTCCTCCTGGAGCTACACTAAGGTCAAGGTCATAACCCGATCCAAGAATGTTTTTTCCAAGGAAACCTTTAGCGTATGCTTCTGCGATTGCTTTTTCAAGAATATCCAACACCCACATGTATTCACCACGGATATAGATATAGGATTGATTTGCTCCAAGTGCAAAACTTGAAACAATCATTCCTTCGATCAACAAGTGAGGAATTTTTTCCATCAGGTAACGGTCCTTAAAAGTTCCCGGCTCTGACTCATCGGCGTTGCACAACAAGTATCTTGGAACGCCTTCCGGCTTCGCGAGAAACGACCACTTCATCCCTGTTGGGAAACCAGCGCCACCACGTCCACGCAGTCCTGACTTTTGCACCTCTTCGAGCACCAATTCAGGTGACATCGACTTCAATGCTTTTTCAACGGAACGGTATCCACCATTCTTACGGTACACATCGAATGTTTCGATGCCCGGTACGTTGTCATGTTCTAACAGTAATCTTCTTCCCATCCTTCTTAATTTGGGGTCTGACCGGCCCTGTAAGCCGCAATTATTTCATCCACGCGCTCCTTCGTTAGGTGCTCATGGTATTTCTTTCCACATTGTAGCATTGGTCCATAACCACATGCGCCAAGACATTCAGATGTTTTCAATGTAAACATACCGTCAGCAGATGTTTCTCCAACCTTGATATCTAACTTGCTACCGATGTAATCAATGATTGAGTCGCTACCTACCAACATACATGGTCCAGTTCGGCAAACTTCAAATACGTATCTACCTGTTGGCTCAAGATTGAACATGGTGTAAAACGTAGCCACCTCGTATACTTCAATCGGTTGAATGCTCAAGATTTCAGCGACATAATCCATCGTTTCAATGCTCAACCATCCACCAAATTCTTCTTCTGCGATATGCAAAATTCGAATCAAGGCACTTTTACCTTTTCCTTCCGGATATTGTGCAATCAATGCTTGCACCTCCGCCATTTTCTCCGCGCTGAATACAGGCTTTTCTGAATGGCGTTTACTAAGATCAGTGTGTGAACTACTCATAATTATGCGTCTAATTCTCCAGCAATCAC
>CANGIC010000079.1 GCA_947453795.1 Flavobacteriales bacterium | reverse complement strand
GTTGTGTCTTTGCGAATCCAGCGTGCCATTTTTTCATCCACCTCAATTGGTGCAGACATTTCCACCTTTACCGAACCTTTGTTCAACCCGGAGATAATCGGCGCGTGTCCATTCAGCACCTGAAAAAATCCATCCAATCCAGGCAGCAACACGGCTTTTGCCTCACCTTTAAAGATTTTTGTTTCAGGGGTAATGATTTCTAAATGCATGGTCTCTGATACTTAATTCTACTTATGCGTTTGCTTCTGCAAGCATTTTCTCTCCAGCGGCAACCACGTCTGCAATTCCACCTTTCAAGTTGAATGCTGCTTCAGGATATTGGTCATACTTACCGTCCAAAATCGCATCAAACGCCTTGATTGTTTCTTGAATATCTACCAATACCCCAGGGATACCTGTAAATTGTTCCGCTACGTGGAATGGCTGAGAAAGGAAGCGTTGTACACGACGTGCGCGGTGAACCACCAATTTATCCTCTTCAGAAAGCTCATCCATACCAAGAATGGCGATGATATCTTGAAGTTCTTTATAGCGTTGTAGTGTAATTTTTACGCGTTGTGCACAGTTGTAATGTTCTTCACCAACGATCTCTGGCGTAAGGATACGAGACGTTGAATCCAATGGATCTACCGCTGGATAAATTCCAAGTTCCGCAATCTTACGAGAAAGTACTGTTGTTGCATCCAAGTGGGCAAATGTGTTCGCCGGAGCAGGGTCAGTAAGGTCATCCGCAGGCACATATACCGCCTGAACTGATGTAATTGACCCACTTTTTGTTGAAGTAATACGCTCCTGCATCGCCCCCATTTCTGTGGCCAATGTAGGTTGGTATCCTACCGCTGATGGCATACGACCCAAAAGTGCCGATACCTCAGATCCTGCTTGTGTAAATCGGAAGATGTTATCTACGAAGAAAAGGATATCTTTTCCTTGTCCGTCACCTTCACCATCACGGTAATATTCTGCCATCGTCAATCCTGAAAGCGCCACACGTGCACGTGCACCTGGAGGCTCATTCATCTGACCGAAAACGAATGTCGCTTTGGATTCTTTCAATTCGTTCAAGTCGATTTTATCCAAGTCCCATCCACCTTCTTCCATAGAGTGCATAAACTCACTTCCGTAGCGGATAATTCCTGACTCGAGCATCTCACGAAGAAGGTCATTCCCCTCACGTGTGCGCTCTCCAACTCCTGCAAATACAGAAAGACCACCATGACCTTTCGCGATATTGTTGATCAACTCTTGGATCAATACGGTTTTACCTACACCGGCACCACCGAAAAGACCAATCTTACCCCCTTTTGCATAGGGCTCGATCAAGTCGATTACTTTAATTCCTGTAAAAAGCACTTCTGTTGCTGTTGACAACTGATCAAATTTTGGCGCTTCGCGGTGAATCGGTAATCCATTCGCGTTGTCAATGGTATTGATTCCATCAATGGCTTCACCAACCACATTGAACAAACGTCCACGAATCTGATCTCCAGTTGGCATCTTGATCGCCGAACCTGTTGATGTTACCTCCAAACCACGGCTAAATCCATCTGTTGAGTCCATTGAAACGGTACGCACTGCATTTTCACCAATGTGAGATTGCACTTCGAGAATAACACGCGTGCCGTCTGGCTTACGTACCTCCAAGGCATCGTAAATATTCGGCAATGCCATTCCTTTTTCAAAACTGACGTCCACAACTGGACCAATAACCTGGGAAATTCTTCCTTTAATTGCTGACATTTGAGTGTCTTTTTAACGATTTTACATCCTGTTTGGCGGAGACTATTCCCTCGCCAATTTGGGTGCAAAGATATACCAATTATTCGGAGTGCAAATAAAAAACAGCAGGATTTTTTAACACCCTAAGTGGATAAAACTCAATTCTAAAAAGTTCTGTTGGCGTATTTTTAACTCAAAAGGTGATGTGCTCGAAATTGCGCCGCATCAGAAAGCGCACCGGCACATAAGAAAAGAGTAAACTCAGGCCTGTGACTAAACCGATAATCACGCCCGCATCAATCACGGACAAGCGCACGGGGAAAGGCAATCCAGCCGCACCAGGCATCATCAATAGCTCCCATTTGATTTGAACAAAACAAACAAGATATCCGATCAACAAACCGTAAAAAATGCCACGGGCACAAATGAGCAGCCCTTCGAAGAGGAAAATGCGAAACACAAACGAGCGCTCGGCACCAAAGGAAATCATCGTGGATAAATTGTCCCGTTTCTCCACAAAAAGCATGGTGATAGATGCAATGAGATTAAATGCTGCCAAGATGAAGATAAACACCAAAATGACCAATACAATCAATTTTTCCGATTTGCTGGTTTTGAAGATCAATTCATTTTTCTCCATGTTCGTTTTCGCCTCAAAGGAAGGTCCCGTCACTTTTCGAATTTCCTCTTTCAAATCCATTGGATCAACACCGTCCTTCACCTGAACATAGATCGCGGTGAGGTCGTTCTCGTAATTCAACAGTTCACGTCCAACTTCCAAGGGAACAACCGCCTTCTCGCCATTCACTTCTCTGTTTCCATTGAAATTCATTCGGCCTGACACATTCATGATCTTTTGGCGAAAGGGATTCGCGCCCAATTTCATCTTTGCTTCGCGTTTTGGCGCAAAAACAATCAACTGCTCAAAGGAACGCTCAGGAATAAAACCACCCAACTTATCCAACAAGGTGGCACCCACCAACATCATGGGCTGACCATGATTGAAAAGTTCGGGAACGCCATCCACCATGTGATGTTGCATTCTACTCATCCGCAGAAAATCGCGATCAACTGCAATCAGCTGTGCATTCACCCATTTCTTTTCATGCTTCAACACCACCGTTTCTTCTACAGCGCGTGAAAAGGTCATAACCCCTTCGATTTGAAGCAATTCCTTTAAGTCAATCGCATCTTCAGGGAAGGTTTTACCCCCCGTGTAACGAATGGTTAAGTCGGCGTCAAAGTCGGAATACATGCGCTCAATCAATGACTCAATGCCATTAAATGCGGACAAAAGCACAACAAGCGCTGCGGTAATGATCGTAATACCGATGACAGAAATTCGCGTGATGAATCCGACGACGTTTTTTTTACGATCGAACTTGAGGTAACGACGCGCTATGTAAAAAGGAACCTTGATGGGGTTATTTCTTAAGTAAAGAGTCGATTTTCATGGCGTAATCCAATGAATCGTCAATGTGGAAAACCAATTCTGGAATTTTGCGCATGTTTTTCAAGCGCTTTCCGACCTCCCCGCGAATTTTAGACGAATGGACATTGATGCTATTCAAGACCTCTGACTTTTCTGGTCCAGCAAAAATACTGAGGTAACAGCGCGCCAACGAAAGGTCTGAGGTGACGCGAACTGTGGTTACTGTCACCATTGCACCAAGGCAAACTTCGCGCGCATTTCGTTGAAAATAAGTGCCCAATTCCTCTTGAATGACACCTTCTATTCTGTTCTGTCTGATTGAACCCATAGTGCAAAAGTAACAATAGTTCGCCCTTTAAAATGAACATCAGTCAACAAACTGTATCTTTGACAGCGCAATGAAAGGAATAATTGACATTTATAGGTACACATTTGCATACAAGGGCCGAGCCCTCTTGGTGATTTTGTGTAACCTCCTGTTTGTCATCTTCAATCTGCTTTCCATTGTCTTGTTTATCCCGGTGCTTCAACTGATTTTCCGACCAGAAAACCTTGCCAAAGCCATGGAGAATCCGACATGGAATGGCGCCCTCACCTCGCTTCCCAAACACATTTCTCAAGAGTACCAGTATTTCATGCAACAGCTCGTTGCGCATGACCCGAAGGATGCCTTGTTCTTTGTGTGTGTTACCGTATTCATTGCCTTTTTCCTTAAAAACCTATTTCGCTACGGCGCCATCTGGCATCAGTCGGAGTTGCGCATGGCGGTAGTTCGCGACCTGAGAGATTCCATTTTTTCGAAAGCACTGAGATTGCCCATCTCTTTCTACACCAACGAACGCAAAGGAGATTTGATGTCGCGCATGAACAGCGATGTCGGGGAGATTGAAATAGCTGTGATCAGCATGTTGGAATTAATCTTCCGTGAGCCCATCGCGATTCTTATTAATGTGGGTACCTTGATTTGGCTAAGTCCAGAACTTACGCTCGCCTCCTTGATTTTACTTCCTGTTTCAGCGTTTGTCATTTCCCGCATTGGCAAGAGTTTAAAACGCACCGCAAAAAAAGGTCAAGAACAGATGGGCTTACTGTATTCAACTATCGATGAAGGTCTGGGTGGAATTCGAATCATTCAATCCTTCAATGCTGCCGACCAAGTGAAGAACACCTTTCATCAAGTCAACCTTGTTCATCAAAAATTAATCACCAAAGCTTTCCGCAAACGGGACCTTTCTCCTGTGTTAAACGAAACACTGGGTGCCGCGGTGATGCTTTGCCTGCTCTGGTTTGGTGGATCCATGATTTTAGACGCCAGTGCCAATGGCGCTTTAAATGGAGAGAAATTCTTGACCTTCATTATCGTGTTTTCACAATTGCTTCGCCCCATTCAAGGGATTTCCACAAGTCTGGCGAACCTCAACAAAGCGAAGCCCTCGCAAGACAGAATCAACGAAATACTCTTTGCCGACGAATTGATCCACGAGCAAGTAAACCCACAAGCCATCAAGGCATTTACCGAGGCGATTCGCTACGAACACGTTTCGTTTAAATACAACGAGGAATGGGTGCTTCAAGACATTAATATTGAATTGAAAAAAGGGAAATCCTTAGCCATCGTCGGGGAATCAGGTAGTGGAAAATCAACACTTGCCGATTTATTGCCGCGATTTTACGATGCTTCCGCTGGTCAACTGGTGATTGACAATGTTCCCATTACCCATTATTCCTTGCACGACCTCCGTGAACAAATCGGGATCGTATCGCAGGAATCCATCTTATTCAATGCATCTATAAAAGAAAATATTGCTTTTGGCATGCCCGATGCCAGTGCCGAAGACATCGAACACGCTGCCCGTATTGCAAATGCCCACGAGTTCATTGTACGCATGGAAAATGGGTACAACACCAACATTGGTGAACGAGGCAACAAACTTTCAGGTGGACAAAAGCAGCGCATAAGTATTGCACGCGCAGTTTTGAAGAACCCTGCCATTCTCATTCTCGACGAAGCCACCTCCGCATTGGATACGGAATCTGAAAAATTGGTGCAAGATGCCTTGGATCATCTCATGCAAGAACGGACGGTACTCATCATCGCACACCGTTTAAGCACCGTTCGAAAAGCAGATGAAATCATCGTTCTCTCGCAGGGAAAAATCATTGAACGCGGCAATCACGACGCACTCATGGCCGTGAAGGGGACCTATTTCAACCTTTGTTCCTTGCAGGGAATGCGCGACTAAGCCCTAGAGACTAATGTAATCCGAAGGATTTACACTCGATTGATTCAGCCATAAGTCAAAACGGATATGTGGCACAAGGTGGTTTTTCCCATAATTCCCAACTAGGGCAACAGGATCATTCACTTGTACTTTTTCCCCTTGCTTTTTCAAGAGTGCCTTTGCATGTTTATAGCTTGATACAAATCCATCTGCATGCTGAACAACAATCACAAAACCCTCATTAGCGGAGAATCCAGCATAGACAACCGTTCCTGCCAAGCAGCTGACCACGGGACTGTCCTTTTTCGCACCAATCTCCACCCCATCGCGTTTAAGTGGGTCAAACGCACTGATCACCTTGCCTTTAAGCGGCGTTGCCAAACTGCGCTGAAGACCTTCTATTCGGCGCTTCTTGCCTGTGCGCAAATCATCTTTTACTTTTTTTGCTAGCGCGAGTTCCTCCGCAGTAGACTCCGTGGTTAATTCCGAAGAATAATCCTTCGCCACTTCAGGGACCAATGTGTCGATGGGTTCATCGATTTCCTTTCCAAGAATGAGTGACTGAATCGAGCGTGCATATTTTTCTTGCGCTGCAACTAATTTATTCAAACGCGTAATTTCTTTGTCTTGGCGTTCCAATCGTCCGCGCTCAATGCTCACGTCGTCGGTGCCAAAATACCCCGCCAAAGGACTGGAAACAATCACTAAGGTCATCAGTATACCACTGACCAACGTCGCAATGGCCAACAAGGAAATGACCTGTAAACGACTCGCAATAAAACTCCATCGCACTTCAAAATTCTTAGGATCTGAAGCCGAATATTTTACGCGTTCCCGCAAGACCAAAAATATATTCCTGATTTTTTTCATCTTATTCAACAAAACTGCTCAATTTTGCCGTTAGAAGCAAATAATATTCTTGACAAGTTCATCAAAAAAATGTACTTTGGGATTTCAAGATATTTTTAGCAGATTTTGACAACTTTTTAAGTACTCAATCGTCTAATATTACGAATTGAAGAAACTCACTCTCATAGCATCCATTTTTCTCACGGTTTTTTCCGCAGCATCGCAGCTGGTGACAATACCTGGTCAGAGTCCATCTAGCTTGGTGCAAAATGTCATGCTCGGTGCCGGTGTTACGGTTTCCAACATCATGTACAATGGCAGTCCTACAGCGATCAGTTATTTTACAGGCACTGGCAGCAACCTTGGAATTGCAGAAGGTATTGCAATGACAACTGGAACTATTCTCGACAATGGAGCGGGACCTCAAGGACCCAACGATGAAACCAATTCAGGCGTAGATAACAATTTTGGTGGGTATCCGCTTCTGTCACAAATCATTGGCGGAACGCAAACATACAACGCGGCCATACTTGAATTTGACTTTATTCCCTACTCCGACACCGTTCGCTTTCGCTATGTTTTTGGTTCAGAAGAATACCCGGAATTTGCGCCACCGAACAATTCATCGTACAATGATGTGTTCGGATTTTTCATTTCTGGACCTGGAATCCTTGGGATGCAAAACATTGCCAAACTGCAAAATGGTGCCGTGGTTTCCATTAACAATGTGAACGGCATTACCAATTCCTCCTTCTTCAACAACAACGGCGATGGGAATACACAGCCGCAAAATGTCAATCCTTACTTCATCCAATACGACGGTTTTACCGATGTGCTCGAAGCGGTATCGAAAGTACAATGTGGACAAACTTACCATTTAATTATAGCCGTTGCGGATGTGGGAGATGGCATCTTTGATTCAGGAATATTTCTAGAAGCCAACAGTTTGAGTTCAAATACTCCGGTTGACATTACCTATACCCTGTCGCAACAAGCCTTTAGCGATCCTGATTTAATGGGCGAAGGATGTGTAAGTACAACCGTGACTTTAGAGCGCGGGGGTGTCGCTAATTCTTCCCTTACCGTTCCGATTACTGTTTCAGGCACTGCGACTGAAGGAGTTGACTATTCGAATATTCCCAATTCAGTGACTTTTGCACCCGGTCAAACAACGATTACCTTCAGCTTTGATGCCTTCGCCGATGCGCTGGTGGAGGGCACCGAAACCATCATTCTCAGTTTTGGGATTACCGATCCATGTGGCAACCTTACGCCAATTGTCATTGATCTTGGTATTGCCGATGTGCTCCCAGTAACGGTAATATTAGAAAGTTCCGAAATTCTTTGTCCGGGTGAAAACATCGAATTGATTGCCACAGCTTCTGGCGGCGTTGGACCCTATGTTTATTCTTGGAATACAGGCGCAACAACGCCATCGATCTTCGTTTCACCTGCCAGCACGCAAACCTATACTGTAACAGTGACGGACAACTGTCTCTTACAATCGGCGTCGGCTTCCAATGTGGTCAATGTGCCTGTTTATCCGCCATTGGTGCTTACGGAAACACCAGACCTCACAGAAATTTGTCCCTACATCCCAACGCAACTTGAAGTGAATGCCACGGGCGGTGCTGGTGGATATACCTACCAATGGAGTGTCGTCGGTGGAGCTTCATTAGGTACAGTCAGCAGTCAAGTGGTCGACCCTTCGAGCACCACCACATATCAAGTGCTTGTCACCGATCAATGTGGAACGAGTCAAAATGCAAGTATTCTTTATACCATTACCAGTCCGCCATTGGTCGTGAACATGACTCCAGCTTTAGACATCTGTCCCGGAGACAGTATACAAATTGGTGCTTTGGTCAGTGGTGGTTACGGGCAGTATTATTACTTGTGGCCGCATTCGGGGGAAACGACCAGTTCAGTTTGGGTTCATCCAAGCAGCACAGCTACTTACGGTGTAATTGTTTCCGATGAATGTCAAACATTTACTGTCCCAGCAAGTACACAAGTTACTGTTGTTGCCCCAGATGCCGATTTCATTCCATCCAGCAGCACTTTGTTCGATAGTCTATCGATTACTTTTCAAAATCTAAGTGTAGATGCCGTAACCTATCAGTGGTATTTTGGCGATGGGGGCTCATCGACCATGGTCAATCCAAACAACATGTACGATTTACCGGGCACTTATCTGGTTACGCTCATTGCTACCGATGATAAGGGATGTACGGACACCATCACGAAACCGATTGAGATTGAAGAAGCGTATTACATCTATGTGCCAAACACCTTCACCCCCGATGGGCTTCGGTTCAACAATACCTTTACAGCGAGTGTTGTGGGTATAAAATGGCTTGAGGTGCGCATATTTAACCGCTGGGGACAAGAGTTGTTTCACTCCACTGATTTAGACTTCGAATGGGATGGCTTCTACAACGGCAAGATGTGTCAGGATGGGACCTACACTTGGAAAATTAGCTACACGACCAAATCAGGCAGGGACGCAACCATCACGGGTCACATCAACCTCATTCGTTAGAGGCACTTCGTTCGACCGCCATCTACTGGCACATTGATTCCATTAAT
This sequence comes from Flavobacteriales bacterium, assembly GCA_947453795.1. GTDB lineage: Bacteria > Bacteroidota > Bacteroidia > Flavobacteriales_D > Crocinitomicaceae > M0103. The sequence goes on along the minus strand of CANGIC010000079.1, from coordinate 1,921 downwards.
ATAAGACGCTGCTGGAGAAGCTAAAAAAGCCACCGCTGCAGCAATTTCTTCAGGCAAAGCAATGCGTTTCATTGGTGTTTCTTTACCCATTTCAATCAGCACATCTTCGACGGTTTCACCCGTTTGATCTGCTTTGATTTGCGCGAGCGTTTGAAGGCGTTGCGTATTGGTTGCCCCAGGCAAAACATTGTTAACCGTAATTCCATAGGCCCCCAATTCATTCGCCAGCGTTTTACTCCAACTCGCTACCGCACCACGAATGGTATTCGACACCCCTAAATTTGGCAGAGGTTGTTTCACCGAAGTAGAAATGATATTGATGATTCTTCCGTAATTGTCTGTGATCATTCCCGGGTAAACCAATTGCGCAAGTATGTGATTACAAATGAGATGCTGATTAAATGCCATGATAAACTCCGATGGGTCAGCATCTTTAATTGCACCGCCTTTTGGGCCACCCGTATTGTTAATAAGTATATGAATGTTTGTTCCCTGTTGTATCAACTTAGAAACGGCTGCCTTTAGTTCCATGGGTTGATTAAAATCTGCCACAACAAATTGGTGTTTTTGACCATCAACGGCAGGCAATTCCTCCATTGTTTGCTGGAGTTTTTCTTGGTTTCGCGCCAACAAAACAATGTTTGCACCCATGTGAGCCAATTCGAGCGCAACTGCTTTTCCTATCCCCTGTGTGCTGCCACAAACGAGGGCTGTTTTCTGCGTTAATGATAATTTCATAAAAGTCAATTGATTTGTTCAATGGGCAAAACTAACTTTTACAATGTTAAAAACTTGACGATTATTATTTTTTTTCTAATTAATAGTGCCTTAACTTTGGCGCACTATAAACTAAAGTTATGAAAAGAACATTTATGTATTTTACCTTCCCGGTCATGCTGGTACTTTCTATGGTACTTACTGCATTTTCGGGTTTTGGGCAAACACAGCTGATCAATCCAGCCGCAGAAGGTGGATTTGAGCTTGGCCCAAATATGGCGACCAATGGTTGGACCGTTGTAAACCATGCATCTACAGCAAACAATAACTGGTATATCGGTGCGACACCTGTATCCTTTGCAGGAACCAATGCTGCATACATCTCGAATGATGCGGGTGTAACTTGGGCGTATTCTAATTCCGTCGCAAGTGCTTCCCACTTTTACCGGGATGTAACTGTTCCATCTGGTGAATCGAAAATCAATCTTCAATTCCAATGGAAAGGAAATGGTGAATCAGGATGGGATAGATTACTCGTATATGTTGCTCCAACTACTGTAACACCTGTTGCCGGTACGCCTGCAGCGAACTCTACAGTTTTGACTGGTGCTACGTTAGTGTATACACAAACCACATTCCCTCAAACGGCATATGCCAACGCGAACTTTTATTTACCTACATCTTTGGCGGGAACTACATTTCGTTTAATTTTTGTTTGGCAAAATGACGGTTCATTTGGAACAACACCAGGTGTATCCGTGGATAATATCAACCTGACATCTCAGGTGCCTGGAACGTTTATTTCAATTGCTACAGGTAACTGGACAACTCCAGCTACATGGGATGCCAATGCCGTTCCATCACCAGTGGATAACGTAATCGTTTCTACAGGACATACCGTAACTATAGATGTAGCGAATCAAGGCGCTGCAAACCTTACTGTAAATGGTACATTGGTTTATGGTGCCACACCTACATCGTTTAATGTCAATAACTTATTGACTGTCAATACCGGCGGCTTAATCAATGTCTTTGCTACCACAACGGGTAAAACCCTAATCGTATCTGGTAATATCGTTAATGATGGACGAATCGATCTTTCCGTAGGTGCTACAACAGCTGGTAACCTTACACTGAATGGTGCTGCTGTGCAGACTGTTTCCGGTGCTGGTACCTGGGGTGGTACTGTAACAAGCACAACGAC
>CANGIC010000078.1 GCA_947453795.1 Flavobacteriales bacterium | reverse complement strand
TGGGCATGAACAAAGTCCGCGATTAAGGTAAATTATCCGATATACACCGTTGTTTATTTCAGTATATTTGAAATCTATTTAACCAAGCCAATGAATCCGTTTAAATACATTTTTGCAGTTTTAGCCCTTGTTGCAATAAGCATTTCTTCTTGCTCTGAGGACATCAACTTGGTGGGTGACTTTAAAGAAACGGCAGTAATTGTTGGACTTCTAGATCAACAAGACACTTTGCATTACGTGAAAATTACGCGTGCGTTCATTGGTCCAGGTAACTCATTAAACATCGCGCAAATCCCCGATTCTAGTTACTTTTCTCAAATTGATGCCACCATTCAAGAAACAAAAAATGGTACGGTTTACCGCGAATGGACTTTGGTAGATACGCTGCTGCAAAATAAAGATGAGAACGGTGTATTTTATGCGCCAGAGCAGAAAGTATATTACTTCAGAACCTCTTCCACAGCTCCTTTAGATGCTTCCATGACTTACAAATTGCATGTTTCTGTGAATGGTGGTGAATTTACAGTAGATGGTGAAACAAAATTGGTGACTGGCGTGGTTGCAACTGCTGTTGACTTACAAAATTTCCAATTCAAGTTTGCCGACAATCCAGGTAGTTACATTGCTTCTGGGGTTGCTGTTGCCAAAGGAAATGCCCGTGTCATCAACACCAAACTGAAAATCAACTTTTACGAACGTTTAGCAGGTGCCTACACCCTAAAGTCTTTTGACTGGAACCTTGGCGAAACAGAAACGGTGGATGGTTCCCCTTCGGTTTCATTTACAGCCAACGGAAAAATTTTCTTTGAGTTAATCCGTGACCACACCACCAACAATGCAGCAATTGATCAACGCCGTTTCCATTCCATTGAAGTGACGTGTACAGGTGGATCGGATGACCTTTACAACTACATGACGGTGAATCAACCAAGTTCTTCTTTGGCACAAAGCAAACCGACATTTACCAATCTTGTTTCCAGCAATGGCCGAGTAATTGGTATTTTCTCCTCCAGACAAACCTACAAAAAGGAGAAATTTTTCCTGAACCCAGACAACCCGAATGTGCGTATGCTTTCTGGAAAAACGACAACTGAATTGTGCAATGGTCCAATTACGGGTACGTATCTGTTTTGTAGCCAGCATCCTGGGGATTTATCATCGTCCATTGCTTGCCAATAATTTTCAACAATTTCCTACGGGGCTATCATTCTTGTAACTTTACATCATGAGTGAACGGAGAACGTTATTTGTTGATGTGATCCTACCGGTTCCTGTCTACACTGAATTTACGTACCGCGTACCCTACGAAATGAATGACTTTATTCGTATTGGTGGTCGCGTGATCGTACCCTTTGGACGGTCAAAGCTGGTAACTGGCATTGCTATTCGCACCTCAGAAATAGCCCCAACAGCATATACAGCAAAATACGTCGCGCATTTTCTCGATCAAGAGCCCATCGTTACCCAAGAGCAATATCAATTTTGGCAATGGATTTCGAATTACTACATGGCACCAATTGGGGATGTCATGAACGCTGCCTTGCCGGCCAACTTCAAACTTGCCAGTGAAACAAAGGTGGTGCTTCATCCCGATGCAGACCTTATTCATTCCGCTTTGGACGAGCGCGAAACATTGATTGTAGAAAGCTTAGAAATTAGTGAACAACTCGACCTTAAGCAAATTGCAGAGATTGTTGGCATTCAAACCATTCAACCCATCATTAAGCGGCTAATCGACAAGAAGATTGTCATTTCATTGGAAGCATTGAAAGATCGATTTTCGGCAAAAACTGCTGTTTATATTTTACTTGCGGAGGATTGTTCCAACGAAGACATACTTCAAGGTCATCTGCAACGATTGGAAGCAAAGTCGTCGGCAAAGCAGCAGCTTGATACACTTTTAGTCATCCTTCAAGAAGGAAATTACAGTGCCCTCGGCATCGAGCCCATTGAGCGAAAGATCCTTTTGGACAAAGGAATCTCTCAATCCACCTTGAACACCTTAGAGAAGCAAGGAATTATTTGTCAAGAGCGTGTACAGATTTCACGTTTCACAAAAAGCGGATTGGGCGACAAATCCTTTAAGGCCTTATCGGAAGACCAGCAAAGGGCCTTGGAAGAAATTCATCAAAGTTTTGACACCCATCATGTGACATTGCTTCATGGCGTCACTGGTTCGGGAAAGACGGAAGTCTATGTGCAATTGATCCAAGAACAGCTTGACAAAGGAAAACAAGTCCTATTTCTTTTGCCAGAGATTGCGCTTACCACACAATTGATTCAACGCCTTTCGGCCTATTTTGGTGAACAAATCGGCGTCTATCACTCAAAGTTCAACCAAAATGAGCGTGTTGAAATCTGGAATCATGTCTTGCAAAATGACCCCAATAAATTTCGCATTGTTCTTGGTGCCCGTTCAGCTGTCTTCTTACCTTTCAGAGATCTTGGGCTCATCATCGTAGACGAAGAACATGAATCGAGTTTCAAGCAGTATGACCCATCACCACGCTACAACGCCAGGGATGCATCCATTGTTTTGGGCAACCTTCATAAAGCAAAGGTACTCCTTGGATCTGCTACCCCAGCGATGGAAAGTTACTACAACGCAACGACGGGAAAATATGGGCTTGTTGAATTGAATGCGCGATTTGGTGGACTTCAACTCCCCGAAATATTCTGCGCTGATGTTAAAAAAGAACGCCGACAAAAAACCATGCAGTCCGATTTCACATCGTTTTTAGTGGAACACATGCGTGCGGCATTGAGCCGAAAAGAACAGATTATTTTATTTCAAAACAGGCGAGGATATACCCCACTTTGGAGCTGTGAGATTTGCAACTGGACTCCAAAATGTACCAATTGTGACGTGTCTTTGACCTATCACAAACATTCCAACTCCTTAAAATGCCACTATTGCGGATACCATTCACCTCCTGTAGGTACTTGTCGTTCATGTGGCAGTAATCGATTGAAAATGATTGGTTTTGGAACGGAAAAAGTGGAAGACGAATTGTCTTTAATTTTCCCAGGTATCAGCATTAAACGGCTTGATTTGGACAGTACTCGATCGAAGCATGCCTACGAAACGATTTTAACCGATTTTGAAAATCGAAAAATTGATGTTTTGATCGGTACACAGATGGTGAGTAAGGGACTAGATTTTGACAATGTTAGTTTGGTGGGAATACTCGATGCCGACATGATGCTCAATCGTCCAGATTTCCGAGCATTTGAGCGCTCTTATCACTTGATGTCACAAGTAGCAGGCCGTTCAGGTAGAAAAGGCAAACGAGGGACAGTGGTCATTCAAACGGGAGATCCTGAACATTGGGTCATTCGCAAAGTCATTGAGCACGACTACATTGGCTTCTACAAGAGTGAAATCATCGAACGCAAAAACTTCTTTTACCCCCCATTTTTCAAGATCATTCAGTTTACATTGAAACATGCCGACGAGCACTTGGTCGATCAAGCCGCGGCCGAACTGGCGAAGAATTTACGGACAGTATTTAACGAGCGCGTCAATGGTCCAGAGTTTCCCGTGGTTCGTCGCATTCAAAACCTCTACTTAAAAACGATACAGCTCCGCATTGAGCGCGACATATCCGATAAAAAGATAAAGGAGCGCATCAAAGAGTTTGTTGACTCTTTTTACAGCGCTCCTTCATTTAAATCGATTCGACTAATTGTTGATGTCGATCCCGCTTAACCCAGGTATGATTTTAACATCCGGCTTCGGGAAGCATGTTTCAATCGTCGAATTGCTTTTTCTTTTATTTGTCTCACCCGCTCGCGTGTAAGGTCGAATCGTTCACCGATTTCTTCCAAAGTCATGGGGTGCTTGCCATTTAAACCATAATACAGTCGAACAACATCACCTTCACGCGGTGTCAGTGTCGATAATGACCGTTCAATGTCTTTTCGCAGAGATTCTACCACCAGTTCCTTTTCGGGGCCAGGAAGGGAATCATTGGTCAACACATCATACATGCTCGACGAAGACTCATCGCCTTCAATGAGTGGTGCATCCATTGAAATGTGTCGGCCCGTATTCGCCAAAGATTGACGTACCTCCTCGGTAGTGCATTCCAAAAACTCAGCGAGTTCTTCCGCAGAAGGTGGACGTTCAAATTTCTGCTCCAATTCGGAGAACGCGCGATTTATTTTGTTGATTGTACCGATTTTATTCAAGGGCAAACGCACGATTCGCGCTTGTTCGGCCAGAGCTTGCAGAATCGATTGTCGAATCCACCAAACAGCGTAAGAGATGAACTTAAATCCTCTCGTTTCATCGAAACGCTGCGCTGCTTTAATGAGTCCTAGGTTTCCCTCATTGATCAAATCTGGAAGAGACAATCCTTGGTTTTGGTATTGTTTGGATACAGAAACAACAAAACGCAAATTGGCTTTGGTCAGTCGTTCTAAAGCGGCCTTATCTCCAGCTTTAATTTTACGTGCGAGCTCTACCTCTTCCTCCGCGGTGATCAGCTCTACTCGGCCAATTTCTTGCAAATACTTGTCGAGTGAGGCGGTCTCACGATTCGTTACTTGCTTGGTGATTTTTAATTGTCTCATGGTAATAATCGATTTTTGGTTTCATTGTAATCATATAACGATTAAGGTACGCATTGGTTGGTTTGCTTCCTATTAAATTAACTTTATTTCGCAGCTAAATGAACAAATGCTTCTTACCAATGAATATTTTATCCTTTTCACGGAATAAGGAATGTGTTTCCCGATAGAACTCAGCGTTTTGTTATCTTTGGCAAATGAAAATCCTAATGGTTTGTCTTGGAAACATTTGTCGATCACCATTGGCCGACGGATTATTGCGGGATAAAGTCCGAAAGCGCAACTTGCCTGTGATCGTAGATTCCGCAGGTACATCCGCCCATCATGTAGGAAATGGACCCGATGCACGTATGGTAAGCACCGCAAAACGATTTGGGCTTGACATCAGTGGGCTGCGTTCACGACAGTTTCAAGTGACCGATTTCGATTCCTTTGACCTCATTTATGTGATGGACAAAGAAAACTTAAAAAATGTAGCAAAATTAGCGAGGAATTCGGATGACCTGAAAAAGGTGACATTGATTTTGAATCTTATTACTCCCGACAAAAACCAAGAGGTACCTGACCCCTATTATGGAGGTGAAGCAGGATTCTTAGATGTATATTCACTGCTTGACCAAGCGACAGATCACATTATTCAAACATTGACCACCAAATGAAAACAGGCACACTCTATTTGATTCCGAATACCCTAGGCGGAGAAACGCTCCAAGATATCATTCCTTCAGATGTGATCAAACAAACAATTGGTCTGCGGATTTTTGCTGTTGAAGAACTTAAATCTGCCCGTCGTTTACTGCGCAAGATGGACCGTGAATTCCCTATCGATGAATGCACCTTTTACGCCTTAGGGAAACACGCCGGAATTGATGATCTACCAAAAATACTGTATGCTTTGCGCAACGGAAATGATGTGGGAGTTTTATCTGAAGCTGGGTGTGCGGGCATTGCCGATCCGGGAGCAGAAGTTGTTGCCATGGCGCATCAAAATGACATTCCGGTGGAACCAATGGTTGGTCCATCTTCCATTTTACTAGCGCTCATTTCCAGCGGTTTTTCAGGACAAAACTTCACCTTTCACGGATATTTACCGAAAGAAAGAAAAGACCGCATTCGCCGATTAAAAGACATGGAAGGTGACAGCCGCAGAACTGGCGCTACCCATATTTTCATGGATACACCTTTTCGAAACATGCATGTCTTGGATGATTTATTGAATGAATTGGCAGATCCAACATTGGTATGTATTGCCTCTGGATTGACCTTACTTGAGCGCTCCGTAAAAACAATGTCTGTTAAAGATTGGAGAGAAAACGCTTATGATTTGGCAAAAATTCCAACGTTATTTTTAATTGGCTCGTTTGCCTAAGCCCCAATTCCTTATTTAAATCCGCGTTGTTTCTTAATGGCTTCGTATGAATCCTGGATTTGCTGGAATTTCTCCTTGGCTCCTTTTTGAAACTCCTCCCCCATTTGCGCCACCTTATCCGGGTGGAATTTGATAGCCATTTGTCGGTATGCTTTTTTCACCTCATCATCTGTGGCGGTAGCTTCTACACCTAAAACACGATAATCCGAATTTGTATCGCGGTAGAACATGTTTTTCAAACTTTCAAATTCAACCGTCGGAATTTGCAATAAGTTGGCAATTTCTCGAATAATATCAATTTCCAGCGTTGAAACAGTCCCATCCGCTTTGGCAATTCCAAAGAGATAATGCACCAAGTGAATTCGCGATTCTACTGGCAGACGCATGCGGATATCTTGGCAAATCTGTTGGGTAGGGATTTGTCCAGAATCCAAAAATCGTTTCAACGTTTGAAGGTGTGCAGGCGTAAATTGTCCGCCAAATTGCTGGGTAAAAAATCCCTTCACATAGTCTAGCTCTGCCTTAAGGACCTTTCCATCTGCACGCATCACCGCTGCAGAAAGCGCCATTAACATCGTCTGGACATCATTGTTTGATGTGCGCTGTTGGTAGTACTGGAAGAATTCTTCAGACGAAAATTCTCGACCCTCACTTTTCGCTTGAGCACGTGCCCTGCCCATTGCTCGTTGATAATTGTCGATAATTGACCCAATAAAAAACCCTAGAACAGCTAGCCCAAAGTTTCTTTTAAATAGGAAAAATGCTCCTATTGCTAAAATCCATTTAAACAAAATGTGTCGTTTTAAGCGCAGGGGGTGGATCTACACCCACCCCATTTAATGCATTATTTTAATGATGCGAATATCAGGAAATTTGTGCAATTGTACGTTCGATGAACTGATCCAAGGCCACACCTTTTAACATTCCTTGAGACAACATGGCCAAATCTGCCAATTGTCGCACAGTTTCCGTTTGTGTTTCTTCAGATTTCTCAAGCAAAGAGAGCACTTTTGGATGGTTGGTATTCACCACGAGATTGTACATCTCCGGAAAAGCGCCAAAGAACCCTCCGCCACCTGTGCGCTGCTGCTCCATCATTCGGCGAATGAACTCGGGTTGAGTAATAACAATCGGCGCATCATCGTCGGTCAAAGCGGTCATTTGAACCGTGAATTTTTCTTTGTTTACCGCAGCTTCAAACACCGGTTTCAACTTCTCCTCGTCTTCTTTAGATATTTTCGAAACGATATCTTCCGTTTTCTTGATCAAGTTGTCTAAGGTGTCTGAGTCCACACGTGCAAATGCCACATTTTCCATGTCTTGCTCCAATCGTGCAATCCAATGTGGGACAAGTGGTCCATTCATTTCCAGCACCTTATAACCGCGGTCTTTCGCTTTTTTTACATACGCATATTGCGCTTCTTGGTCATTGGTATACAAGTAAATAGTTTTTCCCTCCTTATCGGTTTGAAAAGGCGCCACCAATTCCTTAAATTCCTCTAGCGTAGCATATTCCTTTTCGGTTGTTTGAACAAGTGAAAACTGTGCAGCTTTGTCCTTGAACTTATCGTCAGACAAGGCGCCATATTGAACAAAAATTTGAAGATCATCCCATTTCGCTTCGAAATCAGCGCGGTCTTTTTTAAACATCTCCGCCAATTTATCCGCTACCTTTTTGGTAATGTGCGAAGATATTTTCTTCACATTGGAATCACTTTGAAGGTACGAACGGGAGACATTCAACGGAATATCTGGTGAGTCGATAACCCCATGGAGTAAGGTTAAAAATTCAGGGACAATTTCGGCTACGCTGTCCGTAATAAATACCTGATTGGAATAAAGATTAATCTTATTTCTTTGGACCTCAACATTTTCTCGGATTTTTGGAAAGTACAAGATTCCTGTGAGATTGAAGGGATAATCCACATTCAAATGAATATGAAACAAGGGCTCCTCAAAGCTCATAGGATACAATTCTTTGTAGAATGACGCATAATCTTCATCCGTCAAATCAATCGGTGCTTTAGTCCATGCAGGTGATGGGTTATTGACCTGATTGGGCACATCCACAGAAACGCGCTTCACTTTGCCATTTTCATCCAATTCACCGTCGGGAGAATCAATGTATTCTGTTTTCGTTCCAAAAAATACGGGAGTTGGCAAAAACTTGCAGTATTTGTCAAGGATTCCACTAATTCTCGTTTTCTCTAAAAACTCAGCCGCTTCTTCCGAAATGTAAAGCACAATGTCTGTTCCTCGGTCTGCTTTTTCGATGTCAGTTATCACGTATTCTGGAGACCCATTGCTTTCCCATTGTACCGCTTGCGCTCCTTCATGTCGCGAAAGCGTTTGAATTTGCACCTTCTCTGCGACCATGAAAGCGGAATAGAAGCCAAGTCCAAAATGACCGATAATTTGTTCAGCACCTTCTTTCCCTTCGTACTGCTTTACAAATTCTTCAGCTCCAGAAAAGGCAATTTGGTTGATGTATTTATCAATTTCATCTGCCGTCATTCCAATACCGCGATCGCGAATCGTTAGTGTTTTCTCATTGGCATTCAAGATTACCTCCACCTTCAATTCTCCCAACTCGCCTTTAAACTCGCCATTTGCCGATAAGACACGTAACTTTTGAGTCGCGTCGACTGCGTTTGACACCAGTTCACGAAGGAAAATTTCATGATCCGAATAGAGGAATTTTTTGATGATCGGAAAAATATTCTCCGTCTGCACATTGATTTGTCCCGTTCTCATTTTTTCATTTTAAAATTGCTGTCTCCCCTTTTCAATGTTTATGCCACGTGCAAAAAACTGACAAACTGTCCCTATTTTCCGACAATTTGGCGAAGTTTTAAGCGATTTAAATGATTAATTTTGTACAAATTAAAATCGAATCGTGCTTATTTATTCTATTCTGTTTACGGTAGTCTTGGTCGTGCTTGTCCGTTACAATCGTTTATTCAGAATAGATGGACTCTCCCCTTGGACACTCCCAAGTGCATACCTCATCAAGATTGCTGTAGGATTGTTGCTCTTTTGGGTGCACATACGCACCTATGGGATTGGTGAATTGAGCCACGATGGCGAGCGATTTTTCAATGAAGGCCGTTTACTCAATGAGGTTTTTTACAAATCTCCACTCGATTATTTTCGCTTATTAACGGGCATCGGAGAAACGGAGGCACTAACTCAACACTACTTGTCCACGACAAGATACTGGTCTGCCGGTGATTTGACGATCATCAATGATGCAAAAAACGTGATCCGCTGCCACAGTATTTTGCATTTCATTTCGTTCAATTCTGTGTTTGTCCATTTAGCCGCGCTATGTCTTTTATCTACTGCAGCATTGCGCAACCTGTTTCTTGCCTTTAGGGGTTGTACACGATTATCAAATCGCCTCTTTTTTTGGAGTATCCTTCTCATTCCGAGCACCATTTTTTGGACCTCAAGCATGATGAAGGAGCCCTTTATGTTCTTCGGAATCGCGTTGTTCATGCGGGCTTTGCTCATTGAAAAAAATTCCATTAAAAAATACACCTGGCTCTTTCTGTCGTCATTTATTCTTTTGGCTTTCAAGCCCTATATTCTACTCTGCCTGATTGCTGCAGTGCTCTGCGTTGCACTCTACCATTTCGCATTTAAACAGCGCTTGCTATGGTTTCTCCTCTTTCTGTGCGTTGCTGTTCCTATCATGTCGTTCATTTTTTCTGATACGCGAGCTACTGTTGTTCACTATTTAACGCGCAAGCAATTTGATTTTATAAATGTGGGTAAAGGTGGTGTTCATGTAGAGACCGACACCTGTTTCTACTTTTTTCAATCGCATCAATACGGAAGCATTCAATTTGACGGGTATACAGCTGAATTAAAAAAAGAGGCGGTGGCCTATCGTTATCGATTTGGAAGTACTCAAAAACCCGTTCCGGTACATTTGATTCCTAATGGCGAGAAATGGACGGTTGTCTATAAATCCTTAGGAAGTGCCAGCTACATTGAACTTACTCCCATTAATGAATCCTTTAAACAGCTCATTTACAACATTCCCGAAGCATTATTCAATGCAGTAATTCGTCCACTACCAAACGATCCCGGCAGTAAGTTGAAATACCTTTCAATGCTTGAAGTGTGGTTGCTTTTCGCTTTTCTTGGCTATGTGGCTCTTCACCGTAGAAAGTTAGAAAACGCATCAAAAAACCTGGTTTTAGGACTCCTGCTATTTGCTGTATTTTTATCTTTATTGATCGGTTGGACCACTCCTGTGCTTGGCGCCATTACCCGTTATCGCTTTCCTGCCCAATTGGCGCTCGTGCTCATAGGGCTCATACTTCTTCAACCAAAAACCATCACCACATGGAAAAAACAGTCTTAATCACAGGTGCGACTTCTGGCTTCGGTAAAGCAATAGCGACCGAATTTGCTGCCAATGGACGAGATTTAATCCTCACAGGTAGACGTGAGGAGCGTCTTCAAGATTTGGCCAAATCATTGGCGTTTAACTATGGTGTGGAAGTCATTACGCTTTGTTTTGATGTCCGCTCTGAACAAGAGGTAAACGACGCCATTGCGAGTATTTCAGAGGAATATGGGCACACCATCGAGATCCTTGTCAACAATGCCGGTCTTGCACTTGGTCGCGGACCAATCGACAGCGGATTGACAGAAGATTGGGACCAAATGATCGACACCAATGTAAAAGGATTATTGTATGTGACCAAGGCCGTTCTTCCATTTATGAAGGCGAATAAAAAAGGCCACATCGTGAATATTGCCAGCATTGCAGGGAAAGAAGTTTATCCCGGAGGAAATGTCTATTGCGC
>CANGIC010000077.1 GCA_947453795.1 Flavobacteriales bacterium | reverse complement strand
GACAAAGGACCTTTTGGAAATCAAGATGTTAAGACATCAAGATTCTAAGACTGGTTATTACTTCGGCGGAGCCAACCATTTCCACAATTCGTAATTGGACAATGGACCGCTGCGCTGATAGAACATAGACCGATGCGCTAAAGGACAAAGGACCTTTTGGAAATCAAGATGTTAATACATCAAGATTCTAAGACTGGTTCTTGCTTCGGCGGAGCCAACCATTTCCCCAACTCGTAATTCGTAACTCGTAACTCAAAAAAGTAACTCGTAACTCAAGAAGTAATTCGTAATTAATAATAAAGCATTCCCGCAAGCGTAATAATAATCACCCCGATGATATTGAGAACGAATCCTACTTTTGCCATTTGGTGGATGTGGATTTGTCCGGAAGAAAAGACGATGGCGTTTGGCGGAGTTCCTACAGGTAGCATAAAGGCGCAACTCGCTGCCAATGTCAATGGTACACATAGCTGAACGACAGAAAGCCCACTTTCCATTGCAAATGCCGCGACTAGTGGTACAAAAATCTGAACCAGTGCCAAGTTTGACATAACTTCTGTGACAAAAATGGCGATGGTAACGATAATCAGGAGTATCACCAAGGTTGGCATGTCACCGAATTGAGTAAAGACCTTTGTTAAGGCGTCAATCACTCCATTCTTCTCCAACATTTTAGCCATGGCGAGTCCACCTCCGAATAACAAGAGAATACCCCATGGCAATTTTTCCGTGTCTTTCCAATTGAGCAAGGGCTTTTTGTCAGTGGTTCCGGGAATTACCAACATGAGTATTCCTCCAAGGATAGCTGCATTTTCATCGCGGTAAGCAAAGCCAAACCAATCGTTTATAAAATCCTTCAGCACCCAAGCGGCAAGCACACCTAGAAAGATCACAGACACCATTTTTTGTTCCCGTGACCATGGCGTCACCGTCAAGGTAAATTGGTGATCATTCGTGTTTCGCTCTTCCCCCATGGAAAAATAGAAAAAACCAAAGGTAGCAAGCAGCATGAGGATACTCACCGGCATACCTATCGACATCCATGTCAAGAAGTCCACTTTAATGTGAAGTGTATTCATTAAGTAGCTCGCCATCGCGGTGTTGGTCGGCGAACCAATTAATGTGGCCATCCCACCGATACTTGCAGCATAAGCGACGGATAACAACAAGAAAACAGGGAATTTACCTTTTTTACCATGATCTGGCAATGAATTATTGATCGCAACCGCCATAGGTAACATCATCAAAGCAGTGGCTGTATTGGACATCCACATACTCAAAAAACCTGTACTCATGATAAATCCGAGCAATATTCGGGGTTTGGACTGTCCTACACGCTTAATGATAAAATAGGACACTTGCTCATGCACTTTCCATTTTTCAATACCAAGTGCTAGAATAAATCCCCCAAAAAAGAGGTAGACATTGCCGTCTCCATATTGCGCAGCCAAATCATCTTTCGTAAGCACACCCAAGGGAACGGATAAAATCAACGGCAATAGCGCGGTCACATATATCGGAATGACTTCAAAAACCCAGAAAAAAATCATCAGTCCCCCAAGAGCGACAGAATTCCATAGCGTTGATTTGCCGCCAGTTAAAATAATAACCAAGGCAAAAAGAAAAATGCCGAAGACAATCAGCATTCCTTTCCAGTTCATTTTTTCCATAAGGTGAGAAATCTATTCGCGCTGTGCGAAAATGAGATTAATTCAATCCGTTTAACTTCAAAATAAAGTTTTCCGCAGCCGTTTCGAATTCTTCCTGAATCGGTTGAAAATCAGCACGCGTCTTCGCTTTATTGATCTTTGACAACATCTCGTCTTGAAAACTTGCGGCTTCATCAATGATTTGGTCTGCCTTCTCCGTTTTAGATGGATCAAACAATTGAACAGTGAAACATTCTTCAACGATGTCGAAAATCATTCCGTTCAAATTTCTTTTAAGTGTTCTTCTGCTAGCCATGTTTTTAATTTTTAACGAAAATAAGAGAACTATCACATGTTTTCACCTTAACCGTAGCAAAGAATTGCACGAACGATTGTGTAAATAAAAAAGAGGCAACCCCGAAAAATTGCCTCCTGCAGTGGAAGCGCAGTTATCGCTCCGTTAGTTCTGAATTTAGTTTGCTCAAATGTGTAAATTTTTATTTACAAACCTCGCCAAACAAAGATAAATGATAATTTCATTATTCTTAAATAAAATTTTATGTAGGATGTAATTTTAAAAATTATTCATTAATTTTTTTTAATTGAGGGCACTTCTTCTCTATTTATTTCTCCCGCTATTGCTCCCATATCAGAATATGAGTAAACAACTAAAAGACACCGCGAATTCCGAAACCAAATACATAATGCATGCAACGGGAATAAAAAGAATCCATCCTAAAAAGGATTAATATCTTTGATTTGTGTAAAACAGCATGATTTTTTTCTATTCTTTTAATGAATCAGAGTACCATATAATTACCATTCACAACAATGGTTAGTTTTTACAAGCCAGTGGCGAGTTGAGACACATCCAATGCATTGATCTGTTTGGTACAGATTAAAACCTCTCCAAGAATAGTGCTCACTCTCAAATGTTCGATCGACGCAGGATTAATCGGAACATGGATGATACTGTTCTTTGGATTCGGATAAAGAATCTCATTCTCCAAGTTAAATTCATCAATACACACGGTACTCATCGTGACACAATCTGATATTTCTGAACAGGTATTTTGAGTAAGGACGACAGCATATTGACCATTGGCACTGGCCGCATAAAACTGACCTACTGCGCCCACAATGACCTACCCTACTTGTGGGGATACGAGTGTTAAATATTCTTTAAAATGACGCGTTAAGGGTGAAAAATCTATTAAGGGCACACACCAATCAGATTTACATTTCTGAAATCACAGAAATACAAACCATTGCAGTCCGTCAACATGTTTAAATTTGAATTCAACGGCAAGTAACTTTTCATTCTTCTTCAACATTATTTGACACTGAAACATCGATTCTACCAATTATAATCACGATAAACATCAACAAGAAATACCACCATTTAAATTCAAAATGGATTTCTTGATTAAAGTTTATTAGATAGGAAGACAACGAAACAATTACGAACACAAAAGCAGCTTGTCTGGCATACAACGGAGCCATTGTTATGTATCCCTCCTCTTTTATGTACTTTGAAATTAAGATAATATTTAGGATGTTTACACTAAATGAAAACCAGAAAATTATTTCATTCGAGCAAACTATTTGAAATCCAATTAGCGCATACAATATGTTGATAAAACGACCAATTTGACCCGCTATTATTGTAGATAATGTCCAAAATCCAAACGCCGACAAAATACCCCAGAGTATATCCATGATTAAAATGTAAAATAATATTACACAAATATGTAAATATTATTAACATATATGAAGATTTTCCCATAAAAAAAGGGCTCAACTTTCGCTGAACCCTTTCCATACTTATCGTAAATCTTACGCTTGTGGCGTATCTTCTTTGCGCTCTGGTCTTGGCAACAACACACGGCGTGACAATTTCCATTTCTTCGTCTTAGGATCTTTCCCAACAACTTTGAATTTCAATACATCACCTTCTTTACACACATCTTCCATCTTCGCTACTTTCTCCCAAGAGAATTCTGAGATATGGATGAGTCCGTCTGTTCCTGACAAAATCTCTACGAAACAACCGAAGTCTTTTACGGACTTCACTTTTCCTTCGTACTCTGCTCCTTCTTCCACTTGTGGTGGGAAAGCAATTTGCTTAATACGACGCACTGCTTCGTTCATGTCGTCACCATTGTTTGACATGATCTGAACACGACCTTCTCCATTTTCCAATTCTTCGATGGTAATGGTTGTTTTCGTTTCTTTCTGCATCGCTTGGATGATTTTTCCTCCAGGCCCGATGATCGCTCCAATCATATCGTTCGGCACGTTGAATGCTTCGATACGCGGTGTTTGTGGCTTCATCTCTGTGTTTGGCGCAGCAATCGTCTCGGTAATCTTACCTAAGATATGCAAACGTCCTGCACGCGCTTGATTCAAGGCTTGCATCAACACTTCGTATGGAAGTCCGTCAACTTTAATGTCCATCTGACATGCTGTGATTCCTTTCGCAGTTCCGGTCACTTTGAAGTCCATATCACCCAAGTGATCTTCGTCTCCTAAGATATCAGACAACACGGCAAATTTTCCATCGTCAGCAACCAATCCCATGGCAATACCTGAAACTGGTGCTGTAATCGGAACACCACCGTCCATCAATGCCAATGTTCCTGCACAAACTGTTGCCATCGAAGACGAACCATTTGATTCAAGAATATCCGACACCAAACGAATCGAATAGGCATATCCTGCTGGAATAACTGGCTTCAAAGCTCGCAATGCCAAGTTCCCGTGTCCTACCTCACGACGTGAAGTTCCACGCAATGGTTTCGCTTCACCTGTTGAGAATGGTGGGAAGTTGTAGTGTAACAAGAATTTCTCTGTTCCTTGGAATGTTGCGCCATCAATCATTTGCTCATCCATTTTACCACCAAGGGTCAATGTTGTCAACGATTGTGTTTCACCACGTGTAAATACTGCGGAACCGTGTACCATTGGAAGGTAATCGACTTCAGCCCAAATTGGACGAATTTCGTCGAAGTTACGTCCATCAAGACGTTTTGTCTCGTGTAACATTACCCAACGCACTGCTTTTTTCTTTACTTGAGAAAAGTAAGTAGAAATGAATCCGCTCACAGCAGGCAACTCCTCTTCAGAGAAAGATGCTTTCACTTCTGCTTTGATGGCATCAAACAATTCGGTGCGCTTTGCTTTATTGGCCAAGCCCATGCGTGCAACATCTTTGCACTTTTCCATTGCCAATTCGTATACTTTCGCTTTAACCTCTTCGTTGTGTGATTCGTGCGAATAAACGCGCTTCGGATTTGCCGTTGGAATCATCGCGCCCAAGTCCAATTGGAATTGACATTGTTCGATAATTGCCGCGTGTGCAATTTTAATTGCTTCTACCATTTCTGCTTCGGAGATTTCTTGGAATTCTCCTTCAAGCATGTTGATGTCTTTAATTGTTCCCGCAATCATCATATCCACATCCGACAATTTCATTTCTGCCATTGTAGGATTGATGATCCATTGCCCATCGATACGCCCTAAACGCACTTCAGACATTGGCCCGTTGAATGGGATGTCAGATACAGCAATTGCCGCTGACGCCGCCAAACCGCACAAAGCATCTGGGTTGTTCACACCATCATAAGCCAACAATTGAATCATCAACTGCACTTCTGCATGATAATCATCTGGGAAAAGCGGACGCAATGCACGGTCCACTAAGCGCATAACCAAAATCTCCGTTTCTGAAGGACGTGCCTCACGACGGAAGAATCCACCTGGGAATCGACCAGCCGCAGCATACTTCTCACGGTAATCTACGGTTAACGGAAGGAAATCTACACCTTCTTTTGCTTCTGGAGCTGCCACTACTGTTGCCAACAACATCGTGTCCCCCATTCTTACTACTACAGACCCATCTGCCTGTTTTGCCAATTTACCGGTCTCTACTGAGATCTCTTTGCCTCCGGTAATGATTGACTTTCTTGTTCCTATATTCATGTTTGTATTATTTCTAATTAAAAGTTAAAAATGAAGAGTTAAAAATTACGAACACCCTTGATACTTTCATTCTTCATTCTTCATTCTTCATTCTTCATTTACCCAAAAAAGAAGGGCAGCCGAACGAATTCGAATGCCCCCTCCAATAAAATTTGTGTTCCCGCAGAAATTAACGACGAAGTCCCAATTCCTTAACGATCGCACGGTATCTTTCGATGTCTTTTCTCTTCAAATAATCCAAAAAGCTTCTGCGCTTTCCTACCAACAATTGAAGTGCACGTTGCGTTCCGTAATCTTTACGGTTCTTTTTCAAGTGCTCAGTCAAGTGAGCGATGCGGAATGTAAACAAGGCAATTTGTCCTTCTGTTGAACCTGTGTTTCCCTCAGATCCTCCGTGTTTTTTGAAGATATCTTTCTTCACTTCTGTATTTAAATACATGCTAATATTGTATAAATGATTATTATGTAGTCGACTTTCGACGCGCAAATATAGGAATAAATTCCGAATCAACACGTCGATTGAAAATTCCGTTGAATTTCCCTATGGATTAATTTCTGAATAATTTCAAGGATAAACCTACCGTTTCTTTGAGTTTGGTGCGATCAACGATGTAATCCAAGAAACCATGTTCCAACACAAACTCCGAAGTTTGGAATCCTTCCGGAAGGTCTCGTCCAATGGTTTCTTTCACAACACGTGGACCAGCAAATCCAATCAATGCTCCTGGTTCTGCAATGTTGATGTCTCCCAACATCGCGAAGGATGCAGTCACACCTCCTGTTGTTGGATCTGTCAAGAATGAAATATACGGCAAACGCTTTTCCGCCAATTGACCAAGCTTGCCGGAAACTTTGGCCATCTGCATCAAGGAATACCCTGCTTCCATCATGCGCGCTCCACCCGACTTGGAAATAATCATGAAAGGAGCATTGAGTTTAATGGCTTCATCGATAGCGCGTGCAATTTTTTCGCCCATCACGGAACCCATAGACCCTCCAATGAAGGCGAAGTCCATAGCTGCCACGACCAAATCATGACCGTCCAGCGTTCCTTTTGCTGTGCGAATGGCATCTGTCAATCCTGTATTCTTCTGTGTCGCTTTAACGCGATCTACATATTTTTTTGTGTCTTCAAAGGTCAATGGATCACCTGAAGTCAACTTTTCATCGAGCTCCGTATATTTTCCTTCATCAAAAAGAAGGTGAAAATAACCTTCAGATGGAATCCGCTCATGGTTCGAGCAACGATCACACACCCAAGCATTGCGCGCCAAATCCTCTGCCGTGAATAAGGTTTTACAATTGGAACATTTCGACCAAAGTCCTTCTGGTGTTTCCTTCTTCTCGCTTGTAGAAGTGGTAATTCCTGTTTTATCTCTTTTAAACCAACTCATAGTTTCAAGTATTACAACGACATTTCCCGTCGATTAAAGCGTATTTATATTGTTCAAATCCTCAAATGATTTCACTAGGCGATCAATGAATGTGATCTCTCCCTCACGCATCCATTTGCGCGGATCGTAGTACTTCTTATTCGGTAGTTCGGCACCATCAGGATTGCCGATTTGTGTGCGGAGGTATTCCAATTTGTTTTCCACATAATCACGCACACCTTCCGTAAATGCGAATTGCAAATCGGTATCGATATTCATCTTGACCACACCATAGCCAATGGCTTCGCGAATCTCTTCCACTGTAGAACCTGAACCCCCGTGAAACACAAAATCAACTGGATTGGGACCAGTATTGAATTTCTGCTGCACATATTCTTGTGAATTTTTCAAAATCTTAGGTGTCAACTTCACATTTCCTGGCTTATACACACCGTGGACGTTTCCAAAAGCAGCAGCTATGGTGAATTTATCGGATACCTTCATCAATTCCTCATAAGCAAAGGCAACCTCTGATGGTTGGGTGTACAATTTTGTGCTATCCACATCACTGTTATCCACTCCATCCTCTTCTCCTCCTGTAATGCCCAATTCAATCTCTAAGGTCATTCCCATCTTGCTCATTCGTGCAAGATATTGCTTACAGATGTCAATATTTTCATGGATGGGCTCTTCGGATAGATCAATCATATGTGAACTGAACAATGGAACACCAGTGGCTGCATAATGTGCTTCACTTGCATCCAACAAACCATCAATCCATGGCAAAAGCTTCTTCGCACAATGGTCGGTATGCAAAATCACCGTTGCCCCATAAAGCTTAGCCAATTCGTGAACATGCTTAGCCCCCGAAATACCACCAGCAATGGCTGCACGTTCATTTTCATTGGACAAGCCCTTTCCGGCAAAAAACATGGAACCGCCATTAGAAAATTGAAGAATCACCGGAGCATTTACTTTGGCAGCAGCTTCCATAACCGCATTTACAGTGCAAGAACTCGTTACATTCACCGCAGGCAATGCATACCCTTTCTGCTTCGCATGGCGAAAAATTTCCTGAACAGCGTCTCCCGTTGCAACTCCGGGCTTGATCGAATGACTCATTGTGCCGTGATTTTTAATTGCGCAAATGTACACAATTCTCTGCTGAACGAACAAGAACATCGCTTAGTTTTTGGCATTCCATTGTCAGTATCTTTCTGTTTATGAGACACAAAAACACCGTCTTTTTTTCATTATATTTGTCTGTTCGCGTAACGACTGGATTCCACGAACACTAACAAACAACCACGCATTTTCATGAATTATTTGCAGGAACTGAATGACAGTCAGCGCGTCGCCGTTGAGGCAATCCATGGACCAACTATGGTCATTGCTGGTGCAGGATCGGGAAAGACGCGCGTCCTCACCTACCGCATCGCCTACATGATTGAACACGATATTGATCCTTTCAACATCATGGCTTTGACGTTTACCAATAAGGCCGCGCGCGAAATGACAGAGCGCATTGGCACCATCGTTGGCGGTTCTGAAGCAAAGAATATCACCATGGGAACATTCCACTCGGTGTTTTCGCGCATCCTTCGGTTCAATGCAGATCGCTTGGGGTACCCAACAAATTTCACTATTTACGACACTCAAGATTCGAAAGGACTACTGAAAGAAATTGTCAAATCTTTAAACCTAGATGACAAATTGTACAAAGCGGGAATGGTGTTGAACCGTATATCTTCCGCAAAAAACAATTTGATTTCCCCAGAGGCGTATGAGATGAATGCGGAAATCATGAAAGAAGACATTCAATCAAAACACCCAGAAATGGCACGGATTTACAAGACGTATGCCCATCGTTGCTTTAAAGCAGGTGCTATGGATTTTGATGATTTGTTGTACCAAACGAATGTCTTGCTGCGTGACTTTCCCGATGTGCTTCAATATTATCAGCAAAAGTTCAAATACATCTTGGTGGATGAGTATCAAGATACGAACTATGCGCAGTACTTGATTGTTAAAAAACTGGCGGCTGTCTATGAAAACATCTGTGTGGTGGGCGATGATGCGCAAAGTATCTACTCCTTCCGTGGTGCCAACATTCAGAACATCCTGAATTTTAAAAATGATTACCCAGATTTTCACTTATTCAAACTCGAACAGAATTACCGCAGTACGAAAACAATCGTTGAGGCGGCAAATAGTGTGATCGCTCGAAACAAAGACCAAATCAAAAAAAGTGTTTGGACGGATAATCCTGCCGGTGAAAAGATTCGTGTGATCCGCACATTAACCGACAATGAAGAAGGAAAGGTAATCACAGCAAAGATCTATGACCTTAAACAAGAGACGGGCAGCACCTTCAATGATTTTGCTATTCTTTACCGTACAAACAAGCAATCCCGTTCTTTTGAGGAATCCTTGCGAAAACTGAACATTCCTTATAAAATTTATGGTGGCCTATCTTTCTATCAGCGTAAGGAAATTAAAGATTTACTGGCCTATTTTCGCTTGACCACTAACCCAAAAGATGAAGAAGCCCTTAAGCGTGTAATCAATTATCCAGCTCGGGGAATTGGTAAAACAACCCTAGAGAAAATCATTATTGCTTCAGACGAACGCGGCGTGAGCATGTGGGATGTCATTTCAAACATGGATCAGTATGCGCTAGGGTTTAATGTAGGGATCAAAACAAAGATTTCTGAGTTTGTCACAATGATCAATAGTTTCACGGCACAACTGACCAAACTGAACGCCTACGACCTTGCTCAAACCATTGCGCGGTCTTCGGGAATTTTAAAAGAACTTCATGGAGAAAAGGACAAAGGTCCAGAGGAAGTTGAACGCTACCAAAACGTAGAGCAATTGATTTCGGGGATTAAGGAATTTACGGTGTCGCAACCTGAAGATGCCGATCAATCCTTGTCTGAGTTCATGATTGATGTCGCGCTGTTGACCGATGCCGATGAAGATAAAGGGGATGAAAGAAACCATGTTACATTAATGACCATACACTCCAGCAAAGGTCTCGAGTTTCCATATGTTTTCTTGGTGGGAATGGAGGAAAACCTATTCCCTTCTCAAATGGCATTGAACTCGCGCACTGACCTCGAGGAGGAACGACGACTTTTCTATGTGGCGGTAACACGTGCCAAGGAAGTATGCACCTTATCCTTTGCTGTTTCTCGATTTATTTGGGGGAATCTGGTTACTTCTGAACCGAGTAGATTCGTCGATGAAATCGATCAAAAATACCTTCAGCACGAAGCGCCACCAAGAGGTCAAGGTCGTTCATTGACTGGCCGAACCACAGGGTTTGATAATCAATTCCAAGGTGGACTGAACCGAACAATGAGTAATCCTGGTTCAAATTTTAAATCATTGGATGAGTTAAAAGAGCGTGCAGCACAAAGTGCTCAAAACCCCTCCTCTTCTGACATTATGGTAGGATCGAATGTGATGCACAAACAGTTTGGGAAAGGAAAGGTCACAAAGCTTGAAGGGCAAGGTGCAGATCGAAAAGCAACCATCTTTTTCCCACATCATGGTGCGAAGACGGTGTTGCTTGTGTTTGCTAAACTTACGATCTTGGAGTCTTAATTTGAGCATGGACCGCTAAGCTGATAGAACATGGACCACTGCGTTGAAAGACAAAAGACACTTCTTCGCTCTTTGAGCTTCGAAGGACAAGGGACTTTAACAGTTACGAGTTACTAATGACGAGTTACTAGTTGGGAATCATGAGCTAGAGGCGAGAATTCAGAAGGTGACGAATTAAAAATTCCAG
>CANGIC010000076.1 GCA_947453795.1 Flavobacteriales bacterium | reverse complement strand
ATGTTGCATTATCTCTTAGACCCAGGGTTGAGAGATTTACTCTAATTTTATCAATGTCGTCTGAAAACTCTTTGTATTCATTGTACCATCCAATAAGATTATGTTTTCTATTTTGAATTAGTTGTGTATATAAGTTTTTTAATCTCTGGTTCATGATTATTGATTATTTTTTTATGTTAAATTTTAATTGCAACAATTATCTGCTCAATTGTGGACCGTTCGATATATAGTCTGAATTTTGGTGACCTTTCATAATAGGTGTTTCAGTTTAAATTTATTATCCTCTTTTAGTTTTTTAGTGTGTCGTTTATTAGCATTGTTTGTAACTTATATATATATTCTCAATTATAATTATAAAAAGTGAGTTTTACAAACAGCACTTTGCTAGCTATGCTCAACAAATTTGAACATGTATTGTGAGTTATTTACAAATCATCAAAAGGTGAACTAATCTGACTTAGACTTTTCATACTCACATGGGTATATATTTCTGTCGTGCGACTTGAACTATGTCCTAATAACTCCTGAATGTAACGTAAATCGGTGCCGATTTCCAATGCATGTGTAGTATAACTGTTTCGCAACCAATGTCATGTGACAGGTTTGATTAGCAAAACGAATATGGTCATGAACGTCTTTATAAAAGGCCAATTTCACTTCAATTTTACTAGTGCACACCCTCAATTTGTTGTTGATGTTGTTCTACTTGGTATTGATTAAAATTATCCCATTTCGGTGGTGAAGTTGTTTTTCCACCATGCATGGCATCGACACACGTGTTGTTGTCTTTGTATTTGTCATGCAATACGGCTAAAATTTTAAAGAAAAATTTATCCAATAATACGATATCATCAAATTCTTTTTTGAGTTCTTTAGCATTCGCATCGGAGGGATCTATAAGTTGCAATAAGTCTAGTAACTCTCCCTTTTCTTCTTCATTCATTTCAGTTTGAAAACCGTTTTTTAGCGATTTGAAAACTAAATTATTCCAAACTATACTGTCATGTCCCCACATTACATTTTGAAGATTCAATGAATGCTCACAAATTAAGACAATTGCTAGAAGAACATCGTTTAAATAACTGGAAGGAAATTCATCAAAGCTCCTAAATTCAAAGCCACTTTGGTACATTTTTTCCTGGTTAAAATCAAGTCCGATATCTGAAAGTAACTCATAACCCAAGTCCAATTCGACTTGATCGCGCCACCAAATATTTTCTTCTTTGTTGAACTTTAAGAGTTTTCTAAATTCTTCTACTTGATAAGTAAGAATCTTTCCTTTTGACATCGCTTTATTGAAGGTACCAACTCCCGTATAACGAGACATGACATTGCGCATCGAACCGAGCGCGAAAGTTTCGTTCAGTTGATACTTTTCACTGATTGTTGCCATGATATCTGGACTTCCCAATGTAGCAATGAAAAATGGCTCAAACCACTGCAGTAAATATATGGCGTTGGAATGTGTTTCGTCGAATTTAGGATAATCAACGATTCTACTGTTTTCTGTCAATGTAGGCAACGTAATGTGAAAATGGTAAGTTCCATTATTGAATAAAACAATGTTTTCCTGATTGGACATAAACATGTTTAGACCTATGTTGTACTTAGGAAAGTTTAACTTTTCAGGTAGAACAGATGACTGGTTTATTTTATCGATGAAAAGCTTCTTGGTCGCTTTTAATTCCTCACAAGCATCTGAAATAGTTCTGTTTTCAAAGTATTTAGTAACAAATTCAATGGAATCACCATCAAAGTTTACCGATCCCATTGGATTGTTCTTCTGTGTCAGCATACTTTGAATATTGTATGGTTGGTCTTCCAGAAACACTTCGAGAATTGATTTGCCAAGATATTCAGGATTATCAATTAATGGTTTTGTAAATGCTAATGTCTTGTGCTGATAGTTTATGTCCAGTTTGTCGAGTGAATGACTGTTGATCATTCGACTTATTTTGAAATTTTTATCCTTATCTAAACTCTCTAAAATAAGCGCAAGGATACCTGATTTATAGCACTTGCGATAATCGATACTATAGCGTTCACGGCCAATTTTTTCCTGAATAAATGCACCAGAAACTAGTAAGGATTCTTCGAATTGCATGTAGGTTTCGTTTTCTAATCCAATTCCCCAGTAATAGTTATTTTTCTGACTTATTTCCATCTAATTTATTGGCTTGATAAGGTGTATATGGGTTTGACTGAAAAGTACTTTACTTAATCATGATAGTAAAAGACATGAGAGGAATAGCGCTCATGATTCCACCAGTCTTTTCGTGCTTTTGAAAAATAGTTGTAATTCCGTTTTCCTGCTTGCGACTGCAATGGATAAACCACAACGCCATTTTCTCGATAGGCTTTTTTTTCATTCGTTTCAGGAACGATCGGTACGATGTGGCCAGAAAGTCCTTTGATTTTTCTTTTTGCACAGATCATCCCAATTCCTCCCTCTTCATTTACTTTTTGTTGTATTTGGTCGAGATTTGTCATTCGTTTCCATCCAAAAGAAGCTCCCCACTTTAAAAACCAATCGTGTATCGCACTAGAGTAAATCGTTTCAACCGTATCTTCAAAAATAGGAATCACTTCTTGCCCATTGAGAATTTTTTCAAGCGATTCGTCTGTCCACCAAACTGTGGGCAAATAAACTTTTGAGAAGTGGCAAAAATCGTAAGAATATACATTGCAATACGTGTCTTCAATGGTGCGTTGGTAGCGTATACTCTTTGTTACATTTAGCTTTTCAATTAACTGACGAATACTTTCTTTTTTCGTTGAAGCATTGGACATATCGCGATAGGGAATACTTTCATCATACAAGGGATGACGTTTTCTATCCGTTGTATCCAAGCGTGAATCTGGGTGCGCCAACAAATTGGCACTTTTTATGCGCAAATCAGGTGTTGAATCTTCAACGAGCGATTGTATATCTTTTGCTGTAATTTCTTCGTTCATTTGGGGCTGGTTTGTAATTTGACATCATTGTAGCCACAATGAATATAAAGTTAAACTTTCAAAGTGATTTAGGATTGACAAGAAAAAAGTGCAATTTAAACAAAGTAGAGTCGAATATCCCTTTTAAAACGTGTAGATATTAGTCCTGTATGCCAACGAATGCTTGAAATGTTTAGGGAAGTCCTAACGATTTTCCCGTGCTGCGGACTGATAGCGCATAGATCTCTGCGCTGATGGAATATAGATCGCTGCGCTGATAGAGCATAGATCGCCTTCGGCTTATGGAGTAAGGAATAAATCCATGTTTTAACCTTCGAAGCTCAAAGAGCGAAGATGGATTCATTCTGTAAAGCTCAAAGTAGGTTCCCGTAATTTTTAATTCTTTATTATTCATTTTTTATTATCCTTACCTTTGCCCCATCATGAAAATCAAAAGCGCAACATTCGTTATTTCGAATACCAATCATACCCTTTGTCCGACAGACGGGAAACCAGAGTTTGCCTTTATTGGACGGTCGAACGTGGGGAAAAGTTCGCTCATCAATATGTTGATGGAACAGAAGAATTTGGCGAAAACCTCAGGACGACCAGGGAAGACTCAGCTGATCAACCACTTTATTGTCAATGAACAATGGTACGTGGTCGATTTGCCAGGGTATGGATATGCGAAAGCGTCGAAGGTGCAACGCGAGAAATGGGAGAAATTCATCGTGGACTACCTCACGAAGCGAGGACCTTTGATGAATGTGTTTGTGCTTTTGGATAGCCGTCTTGAACCACAGCAGATCGATTTGGATTTTATGAATTGGTGCGGATCGAAGGAGATTCCGTTCTCGATGATCTTCACAAAGATTGATAAACTGTCGTCGAGTGCACTGCAAAAGAACCTCGCGAAGTACAAAAAGGTGATGCTCCAATCGTGGGAGGCACTTCCGCCAGTGTTTACCACATCGAGCGAGTCTGCCTTTGGTCGGGAGAAGATCCTCAACTACATCGAGGCAATCATGAGTAATTCGGTGTATTAAATTTCGCCATGGAATTGTATTACCGGGAAATGGGCCAAGGCCAGCCAATGGTCATCTTACACGGCTTGTTTGGCTTCTCTGACAATTGGCAAACGCATGCAAAGCGCCTTTCGGAATATTACCGAGTGATCTTGGTGGACTTGCGTAACCACGGTCATTCCCCGTGGAGTGACGAGTTTTCGTATGGGTTAATGGCGGAAGATCTCAAGCAACTTTTTGATGCCTTGAATTTGTCAAAAGTGATTCTATTGGGACATTCGATGGGAGGGAAGGTCGCTATGCATTTCGCACAACGTTACGCGTCTTTTTTGGAGAAGTTGATTGTAGTGGATATCGGCGTAAAGTCTTATCCGCAACACCACGACCACATCATAGGCGGAATGCATGCCATCGATTTGGAAACGATTAAGGTACGCAGTGAAGCGGAAGCGATTTTAAAGCAACACATAGACTCGGATGGTGTTCGTCAATTCATTCTGAAGAATCTCTATTGGAAGGAGAAGGGTCAACTGGCGTGGCGAATGAATTTACCTGTGCTAGAGTCGCGAATGAGTGAAATACTAGCAGAAGTACCGAATGTGGAAGTCATGCTGCCTACGCTCTTTATTCGCGGCGAATTGTCGGGGTATATCCTGAATGAAGATATCGCAGATTTGGAAGAACGTTTTGCCGATTCACACTTGGTGACCATTCAAGGTGCGGGACACTGGGTACATGCCGAGGCGCCGGAGGAATTTCTCGATGCGGTATTGAGTTTCTGCCTTCGGTAGAAAAAAAAAGCGGCACCTTGAGGATACCGCTTTTGAAAGGTGTATAGCTTGTTCTTAGCCATTCAATGCTTCTGCACCACCAACAATCTCGAGGATTTCGTTCGTAATGGCTGCTTGACGTGCTTTGTTGTAGCTCAATTTTAAGCTTTTCTGCAAGTCTTTCGCATTGTCCGTTGCTTTGTGCATCGCGGTCATACGTGCGCCATGCTCAGCCGCATTGGAATCAAGGATTGCTTTGAACAACTGAATCTTCAATGATTTCGGAATCAACTCGTCTACGATTTCTGTTTTTGACGGTTCAAAAATATAGTCACCGGTTGAACTCAGGTCTTCTTGTACGGTAGGTACGATAGGCAAAAGTTGTTCGGTCATGACGTTTTGTGACGCAGCATTAACAAATTGATTGTACACTACCACTACACGGTCAAACTCTTTCTTCTTGAAGCGATCCATCAAATCGGCAGCAATCGTTGCCACATTGTCAAACGAAAGTTGATTGAAAATGTCTTCAACCGGAGCGATCACATCATTGATGTAATAGGCATCCGAACGCTTGTAAGCGTCACGCATTTTCTTTCCAAGACAAAGAACAGAAACCTCTTGTCCTTTCAACTCTTCATTCACCAAATAGTTTACACGTTTGATGATGTTGTTGTTGAATCCACCACACAAACCACGATTTGATGTGATACCGACAACGAGTGTCTTTTTCACTTCACGAGCTTCTGAGTAGGCATTTTCAGACAGGTCCAAGGTTGCACTTAGGTTACTAAGAATTTCTTGCAGCTTTTGAGAATACGGGCGCATTTGCGTAATCGCATCTTGTGCACGCTTCAATTTGGCTGCAGAAACCATCTTCATGGCTGAAGTGATCTGCATCGTTGAACCCACGGACTGGATTCTGTTTCGTATTTCTTTAAGACTTGGCATATCCTCTTATTGACAATGGTTAAATTGACAATGCGTATTAATATTTATCAGCGATTTCTTTCGCAACGCGCTTCAATGTATCTGTAATCTCGTCCGTATATTTTCCGGCTCTAAGTGCTACCAATACATCAGCATGTTTTGCGTCAAGATAGTTCAAGTACTCTTTTTCAAATTCTTTCACTTTCGCGATTGGAACGCGTTGTAGCAATCCATTTGTTCCTAGGTAGATGATCGCAATTTGCTTTTCTACCGGGAATGGATCTCCTTCGCGTTGCTTCAAGATCTCTACGTTACGTGCACCTTTGTCAAGTACAGATTTCGTAGCCGCATCAAGGTCAGAACCGAACTTCGCGAATGCTTCCAATTCACGGTACTGTGCTTGGTCAAGCTTCAATGTACCGGCAACCTTCTTCATGGACTTAATTTGTGCCGAACCACCAACGCGAGATACAGAGATCCCTACGTTGATTGCTGGACGGATCCCAGAGTTGAACAAGTCAGACTCCAAGAAGATTTGTCCATCCGTAATCGAAATTACATTCGTTGGGATATAAGCAGAAACGTCACCCGCTTGTGTTTCAATAATTGGAAGTGCAGTCAATGATCCTCCACCTTTAACGATTCCTTTCAAGGACTCAGGCAAGTCATTCATTTGCGCAGCAATCTTATCATCTGAGATAATTTTGGCAGCACGCTCTAACAATCTGGAGTGAAGGTAGAATACGTCACCAGGGTATGCCTCACGACCTGGAGGACGACGAAGCAACAAAGAAACCTCACGGTAAGCTACCGCTTGTTTGGATAAATCATCATAAACGATCAATGCAGGACGTCCTGAGTCACGGAAAAATTCACCGATCGCAGCACCTGTCATTGGCGCGTAAAACTGCATCGTTGCAGGGTCAGATGCGTTTGAAGCTACAACTACTGTGTAGGCCATTGCACCAGCATCTTCGAATTTCTTCACGATACCTGCTACAGTTGAACCTTTTTGTCCAATCGCAACATAGATACAGAATACGGGCTCACCACGATCGTAGAACTCACGTTGGTTAATGATGGTATCGATCGCAACAGTTGTTTTCCCTGTTTGACGGTCACCAATGATCAACTCGCGTTGTCCACGTCCAATTGGAATCATCGCATCTACCGCTTTGATCCCTGTTTGAAGGGGCTCCGTTACCGGTTGACGGAAGATAACTCCTGGCGCTTTGCGCTCGATAGGCATCTCATAAAGTTCACCTGTGATCGGTCCTTTACCGTCGATAGGCATTCCAAGTGTATCTACTACACGTCCAACCATACCGTCACCGATTTTCACCGATGCGATACGACCAAGACGTTTTACAGTATCTCCTTCTTTTACATCCGAAGAACGTCCAAGCAATACTGCTCCAACGTTGTCTTCCTCAAGGTTCAATGCGATTCCTTGAAGTCCACCATCGAATTCAATAAGCTCACCGTACTGAACACCGTTCAATCCGTAAATACGAGCAATTCCGTCACCCACTTGGAGAACGGTACCTACCTCTTGAAGTTCAGCTTCGGAACGAAATCCTGAGAGCTGTTCTCTTAAAATTGCAGAAACTTCTGCTGGTTTTACATCTGCCATGTCTATGTCAAATTATTGATTTTCGCCTTAGGCGTGTTATTTTGTTAAGCGTTGTTTTAAGTTGTTGAGCTGATTGGAAATGGAAGCGTCAATTTGTGTATCGCCCATGCGAACGATAAATCCACCGATCAATTCAGGATCAATTTCCTCAGTAATTTCCAATTCTCCGTTTACCGATCCGCGAATTTTAGAAAGAATAGATTCTTTCGTCGATGCACTCAATGCTGCTGCTGAGGTAATTGTCAATGGAACAATCCCCTTGTAGGATTTCATTTGATCAATGAACGATGCCGCGATTTCAGCGAATAAAAACTCACGACGATTCGTGAAGATCAAGTTCACAAAAAGCGTAGTTAGTTGTTCAAACTGACCAAAGATTTCACTAAAAATAGCGATCTTCTTGTCTGCGCGTACCACAGGTGAATTCAGAAACTTGATAAAATCAGGATTCTCTGCACACACAGCTGAGAGGTGTTGCATGTCTTTCGCAATGGCATCAACCATCTTGTTCTCGATGGCGAGTTCAAGTAGGGCTTTCGCGTAACGGGATGCTGCTTTCGTGCTTTTCATGCGACCGAATTAATTCATGTTGATATCACCTGCCAATTTCTCCGCAAGCATTTTTTGTTTGTCATCCGATGACAATTCACCACGGATCACCTTCTCTGCAATTTCCAAAGCAAACGAAGCGACCTGTGTTTTCAATTCAGCTACGGCAGCGGCTTTTTCAGATTCAATAGACTGACGTGCTGCAGCGAGTATTTTTTCGGACTCCGTTTTCGCACCAGTCTTTGCATCTTCCACCATTTTCGCAGCAACATCACGCGCATCCTTCAACATGCCATCGCGCTCCGCACGTGCTTGCTTCAAAATATTTTCGTTTTCCGCTTGCAGCGATTTCATTTCTTCTTTTGTGCGTTCGGCCAATTCAAGAGACTCAGCGATTTTTTGCTCACGCTCATTCACCATAGAAAGAATGGGCTTCCAAATGAACTTAGTGATGACAAAAAGCAAAAGAACAAACACAAGTGCTGTCCAAAATAATAAACCGAAATCTGGTAATATCAAATCCATGTTATAGTTGTTTTAATCAATCATTCAAAAAAAATCAAGATGCACGGACCAACCGTACGGGCATCTTGACATTTAATTACTTCGCTCCTCCAAGAAGTCCGATAACGACTCCGAAAAGCGCAACACCTTCAATCAAGGCAGCTGCGATGATCATTGTTGTTGTAATTTTACCTGAAGCTTCAGGGTTACGAGCGATACCTTCTACCGCTTTACCACCGATTTGACCGATACCGATTCCAGCACCTAATACTGCCAAACCTGCTCCAATTGCTGCTATACTTCCGTACATTATATGTAATTTAAAAGTTACTAATTAATGGTGCGCTTCCTCTACTGCAGCACCGATGAACAATGCCGAGAGCATCGTGAAAAGGTAGGCCTGCAAGAAAGCAACTAAAAGTTCCAAAACTGAAATGAACAAAGCCATAGGAACAGACAATGCTCCCCATGCCGCGCTTTTGTTGATAAAAATAATGGAAATCAAAGCCAAGATAATGATGTGACCTGCGGTGATGTTCGCAAACAAACGAATCATCAAGGCAAAGGGTTTTGTGAAAATTCCAATGAATTCAATCGGAATCATGATCGGCAACAAGGCCATAGGTACACCCGGCGTCGCGTAAATGTGTTTCCAGTAATTTTTGTTCGATGAAAACAAGGTAATCAACAAGGTACACAAGGCCAAGAACATGGTGACCGTGATGTTCCCTGTTAAATTGGCACCAATCAATGGAATAGATCCAAGTAGGTTACATACCAAGATGAAGAAGAAGATGGTCAACAAATAGGGTGTGTACTTTTTGTACTTGTGCGCATCGATGTTTTCCTTCGCAATGTCGTCGCGAACAAACACCACCAATGGTTCCACAAATTTCGCAATTCCCTTAGGGGCCACAGCGCCATTCTTTTTGTAGAATTTAACCGAAGAAAATAAGATCACCAACAGCAAGAGCACACTCATGAACATGAAGGCCACATTTTTAGTAATCGACAAATCAAGGGGTTTTGCGTTTTCTGCGTGACCATCTTTAATGATCATTTGACCATTCTTTAGTTTGTAGATTTTTTCATGGAACAAGGCGTATCCTTTTGCTGGCCCAACACCTTCCATATAATGTCCTTTTTCGTCTTTAGAAAGTTCAAAGGACACTTCTTTACCGTGATAGAAGTGTTTCGAAGAAAAAACTTTTGACGTGCCGTCCACCAAAATCACAGGCAAATAAATGCTAGTTCCTCCGTGTTCAGGCCCCCAAAGATGCCATTCGTGTGCATCTTTAATGTGGTGCATGATCATCTCCCCAACATTAAATTCTTCTTTCGTTTCTCCTGCATAAACAGTCCCACTAAAGGACAAGGAAAAACTCATTAAAAGGGCAAGAATATGAACAATTTTTAAAGGCATCGCAGACTATTTTCGTGTATTCTTTCTGAAATTTGGTGCAAATGTAGCTAAACTTTCTCAAGTGACAAGTTGTCAAGCAGAAGATTATCAACAATAATTCACCAAAAAAGTGGATAGGTAGAACTTCGTTTAGGCGCTTGACTTAATGCGCTTTTGTCAGTCGAATGAGCAGCGTTGATTGAATCGCAAGAAGAGGGATAAAAACGCCGATGAGGTGAAATCCAATCAAACGAATGTGGGTGGCGTGCAGCACAATGAGTACCGTGATTGCCCCAATAAAGGTGAGCATCTGAATGGTGGTCAAGACCAAAAAACGAAGGACAAATGTTTCTTTATCGCGGTTCAATGCCGGAGCAATAATGACTGCACCAAGTGCAAAAAGACAGAACAGAAATGTGTCGTAAACAAGTGCGGTACGGGGATCAAGTCCAAGGGGCAAGAGGTAAACGACCGCATGGTGAAAGGCAAGTACGGCGAACAAGGAAATAAATAGGTGTTTGAGGTACTGCTTACTTTTCATCTTCTTTTCCCATTTGAATGACTTCACGAATCACAATAACCAGGGAAGCAATCACGCCAAACAAAGAAAGGCCAATCGTAAACCAGGGTGTTTTTGTATGGTATTTTTCGTCGAGCCAAGTGCCGAGCCATGTAAATAGGGCGATGATAATCCCCATTTGAATGCCTGCTGAAGAAAATCGCGCTAAGGTGGACGTTTTTCGTTTTTCTGACATGTTATTCGGGGTTGTGCGCTGCGGTTTGGTGGCTATTCATGCGGCAGGCACCGTTGAAGGCAGCGCCTTCTTCAATGTGTATGCGATGGGTAAGGATGTCGCCATGAATGGTAGCTTTTTCCCGCAGGATCAATACACCGCTGATTGTTGCATCGCCGTGTAATGTTCCTTCAATGTCGGCATCCGAACAGGATAGGTTACCCGTAACAGAACCGTTCTCACCAATCACAATTTTTGCACTGGAGCTCACATTTCCATCTACGGTACCATCAATGCGGATATTCGATGCTGAGACGATGTCACCCGTAATTTTGGTGCCTTCCACAAGTCGATTGACTCTGTCTGGGCTATCGAATGCCAGTCGTTCGCGTCGTTTGAGCATAATCAATAGTTTTCGTCGAAGAAAATCATGTACTCCTGAAGGTTTTGTTTTTCAAAAAGCACCTTCATGTTTTCTTGCGTAATGATGAGAATT
>CANGIC010000075.1 GCA_947453795.1 Flavobacteriales bacterium | reverse complement strand
TCAGCGTTACCTGTTGCAGTCAATGCTGTAGCCGTAGCTCCTTGACAATACGTATAAGCTGCTATCGTTGTTGGTGCAACAATTACTTTAGGTGCAATTGAATTGTCAGCAAAGGACACATTGTTCAATGCTACTGAAGAACCTGCTGGGCGGTAATCTGGAGACAAGAAATTGTTAAGTGTTGCTCCGTAAGGCGCGATCAAAATGTTTGCAGAAGAAACGATTGAATCGTTGCTGTTTTGACCAAACCAAGTACTCACATTGAATGTACTTCCTGCGTTGCGTTCTACTGAATAATTTGTCAAATAACCTGCAACCACATTGTTTTTGAATTTCAAGACACCATTTGTAGCATTACCTTCACATGCTGTTCCATCGATGTGCAATCCACGAAGGTCATCCATGAAGATAGAGTTGTAAATTTTCAATCCAGAGTTTCTACGGATACGTGCTCCTCTTCTGTATCCTGTTGCAACAGTTGCTGCAGTATTTCCGCGAAGTGGTCCGATATGCGTTACGTTAGAGAAAATAGCAGATGTCTGTGGAGAGTTTGTAGATCCAGCCGCATCGTTATCCGATTCAAATCCTTCAGAGGTAGAAACCGATGGGTTGTCTGCGATATTCGGGTCACGAACTGCCACGCAGAACTGTACACTTCCTGAGAAACCATTGTCTGTATCGAAATCGTCATCTAGGTTACGGTAAGAAACAAGGTGACGGCAGTTCACCGTTCCACCGAACCATTCGTAAGCATCGTCATTTGAGAAAGAAACTTGAATGTTGTCGATAGTTGTTCCACGACCGATAGCACCCAAAGTCAATCCATTGATTTCCTTGTTAGGCAAGTAAACATACCCACCGAACTCGATACGCACATAGCGAAGAATTCCAGAGTTGTCATTGTCATCCGGGCTTGTACCTCCACCAAATTGAGTATCTGGAGAAACAGCAAGACCTTCAACGTTTGCAATACCTCCAGGGTTATTATTGCTTGCGCGACCCATCAAGATGATACCACCCCAGTCACCTAAAGCGCGTGAACCTGCTGGCTGATTAGATGTGAAGACAATTGGATTTGTCACCGTACCATCAGCGATCAATTTAGACCCTTGTGTAATGAACAAACCTGATCCTGCCGTATTCTTATCACCCATGATAATTGTTCCTGGCTGAATAGTAAGCACCGCACCATTCTTCACATAAATCTGACCTTGAAGAAGGTACACGTTATTTGAAGTCCAAGTCGTGTTGTTTGTAATTGACGTTGTAACATTTACTGTAGAAGTACCATAGGCCGTGTTTTGCGGATCCCAGTTTGTCCAACCGTCAGTCCATTGTGCCGTAGGTGCTGGAGCGAATGCTCCTCGATACGTAGTAGGGACAAAAAAGCTTTGTCCGAAACTCCAACTGCTAATACATGCAGCCAAAGCAATTGAGTAGATTTTTTTCATTTTTTCGTTTAGATTAATTTCTAGGCAAATGTCAGATGTTCAAGACAATTGAAGGTTAAGGTCACCCTATGTTATAAAGAAGAAATGGTTACCTCAATGTTAAGCGAATAGAAATATCTTAACAAAAAAAAGACCGCACACCCTTGGGCTGCGGTCTTCTTGTTGAATTATCTGGTTTCTATCAGAACTTGTATGTTAAGGCGAATGAAATTGTTCGGCCAAAACGCGTATTCCAAATCATATCGTCCAAATTTTTATCGTAGCCATTTTTGTTGTCTGGATCTGATAAGAACAATGCATTTGTCATGCGTTTAAATCCTTTTGTTGTCGGCTCGTTTCCATAATTGTTTTGGTAGAAAATTAAGTTTTGAGCAAAGATGTTCTGCACATTAAGTTTCAACTCCAATTTATCATCCAAGAACATTTTTGCGACTTGGAAATCCAAGAATGTACGGCTCTTTTCCCAGATATCTGGTTGAATAATACTTCCAAGGATGTAAATACGCGGCCCTACACGGTTGATGTTCAAGGTGTAGGTCATGTTTAACTTCTCGTCTTGGTATACGATACCACCGTTGAATAAGTAAGGTGACTGTCCTTGAAGAGGACGTGTCTGGTAAGGTGTTCCAATGTTTTGGGATACGTCCACCACCGAGCGGATAATACCGAGGTTGCTGTAAATCGTTAAGTTATTCCAAAATGAAGCAGAATCTGCCTTGAACAAACTTCCAATGGCTGCACGCATGTCAAGTTCAAATCCATAGTTGACCGCTGTAGGTACATTTTTGTAAGAGATTTCATTCGATACATCCGGACGTGCAATTTGCTCAATTGGATTTTCGAAGAACTTATAGAAGAAAGTACCTGACAAGATTTGGCTTTTTCCTGGAAACCATTCGTAACGCAAATCGATGTTTGTGATGCGTGCACGCTTCAATGAATCATTTCCAGCGAGTACAAATTGCGTGTTGAAGTCATAGAACGCAAACGGTGCAAGCTCACGGTACTCCGGGCGATTCAATGTTTGTGAACCACTTAAGCGAATGTTTTGCTTTTTCGTTGGGCTAATGATTAGGTTAAATGAAGGCAATACATCAAGCTTCTTCGTGGCAATCACAAGATCCGATTGATCCGAACGCTTCGCGGTAAGGTTTTGCGTGAAATGCTCCACACGTGCACCCCAATTCAAACGAACCATTTTTCCAAATTTATTGTCCACCGCAACATAACCGGCAATGATTCGTGAGTTGGCATTGTAGGCATCCGAAGGTTTGGTGCCATCTGTCAATTTAAATCCACCCACTCCAGGACTGATCAAGCCCATATTTTGCTGTTGGAAAATAGAATCTTCCGGAAGATAGAGCAATTGTTGGTTGAACTGTACTGCTCCACCAGGAATTCCATACGTCGTATATCCCAACTGACGCGCCTGAAAATCGCGGTTACGGTATTGGAACAACCCACCAAATTTTATCTCTGTGGCCATGTTCGCAATGGTATCCAATTTCCAGTTTAAATTGGCATTGAAACTAGCGATGTTCTCACGGTTTTGAGAGAAGAACATTCCACCACCGTAATCTGGACCAACATTAGAACCTGCAATGTTTGCTGTATAAATCGTATCGTATGGATTTGGGTCTGTTGGATCATTCACGTATTTCAAACGTGTGTAAATAGAACGACGAAGATTAGGAATCGTACGAACAATATTGCTGTAAGCACCCACCCACTCCAATTTCAAACGATCGTTTGCAGATGAATGTTCACCAATTAATTGTCCTGAGTAAATATTATTTCCTGTAAACCAACGCGCATTTGAGCGAAGTAAATTAGGATTTGACTCCAAGGGATTGATTTCACCCGTACGAAGAATTGTTCGATCGTCCGCATTGATACTGTACAGGTTCTTGAATGAAACTTTGTTTTTATCGTTGAATTTCAAACTCATGTTCAACATCGAACCCATCAATGTTTGTGATGAATAGACTTTATCGAACAAGTCATTTTCAATTTGTGAGGCACCCGAACCTCCTGCTTGATTGTCCGTGTAAGAGCGGCGTTCTGTTTCGTTGTAATTGTTTGTACGGTTGTATGAAAGTGATCCAATCAATCCAAAATCTCCCAATTTTACTTTTTTCGCAAATCCTCCAGAGTACTGTAAGCTCATATTGGGCATAAAGGATTTATTTTGAAGTGACCAGTCGTAGCCAAATGTTTTTGCCAATGCCGCTTGATCGCCAATGAGCATGGGGTAATCTGCTTGGGAAGGAATTGACGATGGAATATTTCGTGTTCCGTCATCAACACCCAACCAATCCGTTTTTCCTCCTTGGTAAGTCAATTGATCTTTGAATGTAGTAATGGTGTTATAACCACCTCCTAAACTAAATGAATGAAATGTTTTTGTTGGGATGTCCTTGGTTTTAATTTGAATAATCCCACCGGCAAACTCACCTGGCAAATCTGGCGAAGCTGTTTTTACAATCGTCAAGTTGTCGAGCATATTCACTGGGAAGATATCAAAGGCGAATGCTTTACGGTCAGATTCAGAACTCGGAAGTGGCGCACCATTGAGGTAGGCCGCATTGTAGCGGTCATTCAAACCACGGATAATCGCAAACTTATTGTCCTGAATACTCGCACCACTTACACGTTTCAAGGCATCTGATGCCGATCTGTCTGGTGATCGTTTAATTGTTTCTGATGAAATACCATCGATCGCGACTAAGCTATTTCGCTGAAGTTGAAGCAATCCACTGGTTGACTCTTTCACAACGGTATGTGAAACTTGCATGGGTCCAAGCTCTAAAAATTCCGACTTCAAAAGCACATCTACAATGGTAGGTTCTGTATTGTTTACCTTAATTCCACGAATCGTGTCGACCTTGTAGGTGTCGTATTTAAACGTAAGAATATACGTTCCGTTGGAGAGGTCTAGGACTTTGTAGTTTCCATCGAAATCCGTGTAGGCCCCTTTGCCTTGACCCTCCACCATAATTTTTACACCGGGAATGGTCTCCCCTGTTTTTGCATCGGTGACCTTACCTTGGATAGATACTGTTTGTGAAAACCCTGTAAATGAGACGATTAAAAGTGTAGCAGTTAAAATTGATTGAAATGACATGTTCTCCTTTGTTAGTGGCACAAAGGAACTCCTACAGGTTTATTCACGAATTATTAGAAGGTTAAAGTATGATTAATTCTATTTAACATTCAATTAACTTTGAAGATATTAGAATTTAACAAAGGCATTTATGCAGATTGGTCGACGAATTTATACCCGATACCTTTGATTGTTTTGATCATTCCTTCGCCAATTTTTTCACGCAATTTTCGCACATGAACATCAATCGTGCGGTCACCCACAATGATATCCGTACCCCACACTTTTTCAAGAATGGTATCCCGTTCGAACACATGACCCGGACGGGAAGCCAAAAGCGCCAACAATTCAAATTCTTTTCGCGGCAAATGCAGCACCTGCCCGTTTTTTTCAACGAGGTATTTGTCGCGGTTTATGACCAATCGGCCATCCGCGCCATGCTCTTCGGGTTCTACCATTCCTTTTCTGCGCAGCATCGCCTTTATTCTGCTGATGAGCACTTTGGGTTTTATGGGTTTTGACACATAATCGTCAGCACCTGCATCCAAGCCAGCAATTTGGCTGTAATCCTCACTTCGGGCCGTTAAAAAACAAATCAACGTTCGTTCATGACCGGCCAAATTCCGAATGGCTTCGCACACTTCAATGCCATCCATTCCAGGCATCATGACATCTAAGAGCACCAAATCTGGGTGAACAGATTTTAACAACTCCAAACCCTTTTCACCGTTTTCAGCGGCGAAGGCATTAAATCCTTCTTTTTTCAGGTTGTAAGTAAGGATATCTCTTATATCTTCCTCATCATCAATGACTAGTACTGAAACCATTTAGCAGCGATTTTTTAGAATGCAAAATTTGCAAATCAAAGGTACAAAAGAAACATAGGATATGAACAATGAACGAGCTGTTGTTAAGAATTCATTAAAAAAAAAATCACTAGGCATAAAATAGTCCCGACATATCTGGCTATATTTGTTGCGTAGTAGTAGGTTAGGTTGATTAGTGTATAAGCGCTCCGTTTCTTTCGGAGCGTTTATCTTTTCCGGTAGTGGCATCTATCTATTTTATAAATTCGCTCTTTCAAAATAAAGCCATGAAAATAAAAATCTTGCTCGTTGAAGACGACACAAACCTTGGTTTTGTCATCGCGGATCAATTGCGCACAGAGGGTTATTCTGTCTCTTTGTGCAGTGATGGCTCCGAAGGATTTAAGCACTTCAACGAAGACACTTTTCATTTGTGCATATTCGATGTGATGATGCCTAAAAAAGATGGCTTCTCTTTGGCGAGAGACATTCGAAAAGTCAACAATTCCGTTCCTATTCTTTTTCTCACCGCCAAGTCTATGAATGAAGACAAAGTGGAGGGATTTAAATCTGGAGGTGATGACTACCTTACCAAACCATTTCATTCCGAAGAATTGTCCTTGCGCGTTGCTGCATTATTAAAACGTGTCGATATCTCCCTTGTCCCTGCCGAAAGTCCGTTGATTAAAATTGGTGATTACAGTTTTGACACGATTAACTTCACGTTG
The DNA here is from genome assembly GCA_947453795.1 of Flavobacteriales bacterium. Taxonomy (GTDB): domain Bacteria; phylum Bacteroidota; class Bacteroidia; order Flavobacteriales_D; family Crocinitomicaceae; genus M0103. The sequence goes on along the minus strand of CANGIC010000075.1, from coordinate 4,918 downwards.
ACCCATGCCAAATTTGAAAAGACACTCACTAAAAAAGAAGCACAGATCCTTAAGATATTGCATAAATTCATCAACCAAGTGGTTTCTCGTGATGTGATCCTAAACGCCGTTTGGGGACAAGACGATTACTTTGTTGGGCGAAGTTTAGATGTATTTATTACGAAGCTGCGTAAGTACCTCAAAGAAGATTCGCGCATCCTTATTACCAATGCACACGGGATTGGTTTCAAACTAGAATATGTGGCATGATGCGACTGCTTCATCTGGAAACTTCCACCAAGGCATGCTCAGTGGCGCTATCAGAAAATGGCAACTTGCTGGCGCTGAAAGAAACCTTAACTGACGATTACAGTCACAGTGAGAATTTAACCAATTTCATTCAGGAGATTTTACACCGCCAGCATTTAACACCTGCGGATCTTTCCGCCATCTCTGTGGCTTCCGGACCTGGCTCCTACACTGGATTGCGAATCGGTGTTTCTACAGCAAAGGGACTTTGTTATGCCCTGGGTATTCCGTTGATTGCTGTTGACACTTTGCACTCACTTGCTCAACTGGCCCAAGAGAAACACCCAAACACACGATTGTGCATGGCCATTGATGCACGCAGAATGGAGATCTTTAGTGCCATATACGGCAGTGATTTGGGTGTATTAAAAGGAATTTCCGCAGACATTGTAGATGAAAATGCCTACCAAGAATTCGAACCCTTCGTCGTGGCTGGCGATTCCAACGAGAAATTAAAAACACTTTGGGCAAATCGCACTATACATTTTGACGACACCATTCACTGTTCTGCAGCGGGACAAGTGATGGAGGCAACACGCAAATTCCAGGCAGGCGATTTTGAAGATGTGGCTTATTTTGAGCCCTTTTACCTGAAGGATTTTGTCACGGTTCAGCCAAAGAAAAAATAATTAAAAAAAGCAACGAACTAGAGGATCTCCTTTCTTGTTATAGTTTAAAACCACGAACGTGAACTTACGCGAATCCATCCTTCAACACCGCCCTTTCCTCATTGCTGGACCCTGCTCCGTTGAGTCACCCGAGCAATTGAAAAATACGTTGGAGACATTTCCATCCCTTGGCATTCAATTGATTCGCGGTGGAATTTGGAAACCTCGAACGCGGCCTGATTCATTTGAAGGTGTTGGTTCGATAGGACTCGAATGGCTGGTAAATGCCGGAAAAGAAATTGGGATACCTGTCGCCACAGAAGTGGCCAATCGGCAGCATGTGGAAGAAGCGCTCAATGCGGGTGTTGATGTCCTTTGGATTGGAGCACGAACCACAGTCAATCCATTTGCCGTGCAGGAAATTGCAGATGTACTTCGTGGATCATCCGTGTCTGTTATGGTAAAAAATCCGGTAAATCCGGACTTGGAGTTGTGGCTCGGTGCCATTGAACGTATCGAGAATGCCGGAATAAGTGATGTCAGTGCTATTCATCGTGGCTTTTCCTTTTACAAGCATCCTGTTTACCGCAATGTACCGAACTGGGAAATTCCTATTGCCTTGCGTGAACGCCGACCAGACCTCGCCATGATTTGCGACCCGAGTCACATTACAGGAAAACGCTCACTCATTGCCGAGGTTTCCCAACAAGCCATGGACTTAAATTTTGATGGCTTAATGATCGAATCTCATGTTGATCCTGACAACGCTTGTTCAGATGCGGCGCAACAAATCACACCCCAAGCATTGAAGGTGATTCTTTCAGAATTGGTCCTGCGCTCTAGAGATGCCTCTCCACAAATTGCACGTCAACTGGAAGAAATAAGGAGTCGAATTTCAACCTTGGACGAAACAGTGCTTGGACTTATCGCCGAACGCATGGTGCTGAGTCGTGAAGTTGGCCAATTCAAAAAAGAAAACCACATCATGATCCTACAACAAGAACATTGGTGGAAAATTATTCGGCAAAAATTGGAAAGTGCCGAATCTTTGGACCTGTCTCCTGCATTTATTCGACAAATTATGGATGCCATTCACCAAGAGAGCATTCGACATCAATTGGAAGTGGTCAATAAATCCAAATAAGCGTGGCATCGATAACGGTACAACCAGGGATTCGAAAAGGCACGGTTCAAGTTCCGCCTTCAAAAAGCGATGCGCAACGCGCCTTACTTTGTGCTGCGTTTTCTCAGGGTACATCCATTCTTCATCATGTCGGAAGGAGTGCAGATGAGTTGTCCATGATCCAAGCCATTGCATCCTTAGGTGCCCAAGTCATCGAGCGAGAAAAAGGTGAATTCTCTGTAATGGGCATCGAATCCCTCCCAAACCGAATTTCGATTGACGCCCATGAAAGTGGTTTGGGTGCACGCCTGTTAACAGCGGTATGTAGTACAGGAAAAGGTACCGTTACCGTAAAGGGATCTGGGAGTTTGAAATCCCGCACCATGCATTTCTTTGAAGACGTGCTTCCACACTTCGGTGCAAAAATCACTGATTTCAATGGTCATCTGCCTATTACCGTGCAAGGCCCCTTGTTAGGGAGAGACCTTGACGTCGATGGCTCCGTAAGTTCACAATTCATTTCAGGATTACTCATGGCATTGCCCCTAGCCGATGGAAATTCTCGACTTACGGTAGCTGATCTTGCCAGTGGACCCTATGTGCGCATGACACTTAACACCTTAGCTGCCTTCGGAATCCAAATAGAAACGGAAGAAATGCATCGGTTTTCTATTGCTGGAGGCCAACATTATCAGGCGACAGAATATACCATTGAAGGAGATTGGAGTGCGGCATCGTGCTGGCTAACTGCCGCTGCGCTTGGGGCTGACATTTCCGTTAAAGGTCTGAATCCATCGAGTGTCCAAGCCGACAAACAGATGCTCGCTGCATTGATGTCTGCTGGATGCAGCGTTCATGTTACATCAGATGGCATCCGTGTCAATGGGACAACTAAACATCCGTTCGAATTTGATGCAAGTGACTGTCCCGACCTTTTTCCATCCTTAGTTACTTTGGCTGCATTAATCCCAGGAAAGAGTATTATTCATGGTGCGAATCGACTGATCCACAAAGAAAGCAATCGAGCGTTATCCTTGATTTCAGAATTTTTGACGTTAGGAATTACCATTGAATTCCTCGACAATGCATTGCATATTCACGGTAAGTCAACCATTAGAGGAGGTGAGGTTCATGCCCACAACGACCATCGCATTGCCATGTCACTTGGGATTTGCGGACTATTTTCTCAGGAAGCCATCCTCATCCAGGGAAGTGAATCGGTTCGCAAGAGTTATCCCACCTTTTGGGAAGAAATGGATGCGTTAGCCCACTAGTGTATATTATTTCTGGTTGATAAAAACCTAAAATTGTGCGTTTTTTCATCCCGCATCCAAGACTGGAGTGAAGTACTTTTGCCTTCAAACTAAATTAAACAACATGACACTAAAGGAAACTATTGGAGCTGTGGAGGAATTTCACAATGCATTTGGGATTCAAAACAATTATAGTCCAACAAGTGACTTGACCGAGGCGGATGTGATGTTGCGTTACAAGTTGATGCGCGAGGAAAACGAAGAATACCTAGAGGCCGCGCAAAAAGGGGACTTAGTGGAGATTGCCGATGCATTGGGTGACCAGCTCTATATACTTTGCGGAACTATCCTGCGACACGGTTTACAAGATAAAATGGCCGAAGTGTTTCAAGAAATTCAACGTTCCAACATGAGTAAATTGGATGCCGATGGAAAGCCGATCTACCGTGAAGATGGGAAAGTACTGAAGTCGGAATTGTATTTCCGTCCAGACATCAAGTCCATTCTTGAAAAATAAATCATACTGAATTCATGCAAGTGCAACGCTTTAATGTGCGTGTATATGGGCTGCTCTTTAATGCCCGCGGAGAAGTATTGCTGTCAGACGAATGTCGAAATGGCCATTCTTTTACGAAATTCCCGGGTGGAGGTGTAGAGTTTGGCGAAGGGCTAGCTGAAGCTTTGCAACGAGAGTTTATGGAAGAATTGGGCATCGCGGTTCAGGTAGGCGACTTTTTCTATGTCAATGATTTCTTTCAGCCATCAGCGTTCCATCCGAAAGATCAAATTATTGCTTGCTATTATAGGGTACAGAGTGATCAACTCGCTCAAATTGTTGTCAATCAACATACCCTACCTTTATTGGAAGAAGGAGAATGCCACCGATGGATTGCCTTGAGTGATTTAACGGACGAGGCCCTCCATTTCCCGATTGACCGTCATGTCGCGGCACTTCTTCGCAATCGCTAAATCTACCTTTTTTAGGCAAAAACACCCCCGCATTAAGTAGAAACACGTATGTCCAGTTAGGTTCAGCTACTGAATTTGACTGGCTTCGAGCAGCTATTGTATAAATTGCCCAGAGAACTGCTACATCTTTGTCTCATGAAACGCAAAACACATTTAACCATGAAAACAAAAATGAACTCAATCAAAAAAATCGCAACGGCAGGAATGTTCCTTGTATCATTAACTGCACTTGCGCAAGAGACACCAATGTCCTTGGAAACAATCGTGAATCAGCCATTGTGCTACGGAACCAGTACGGGACAAATCATTGTTCATCCTATTGGAGGTAATGCACCGTACACCTATTATTGGTCGAACAATGCTCCGGAAGATGTAAACAATATTTCCAATCTAACACCAGGTCTGTATACAATTACGGTGAAAGATGCATGGGGACAAATAGTTTCTTTGACTTACGAAATTCTCAACCCTTCACCAGTGATTATCAACGGATCGATTTTACCTCCATCCAACAAAAATGCGACGGATGGTACTGTAGATGTTACCGTACTTAATGCAGTGGGAACACCAAGCTACAACTGGACTTTAGCAAATGGATCAGCAGTGGCTTCTACACAAGACTTGACACAAATTGGAGTGGGACACTACTATTTGACTGTGACAGATCAAAATGGGTG
>CANGIC010000074.1 GCA_947453795.1 Flavobacteriales bacterium | reverse complement strand
ATCATGCAAGAAAATGGCCGTGGTATCTTTTTGATGCGCAATTTATCAGATGAAGTTGAGTTCGATAATATGGGAAAAACGGTTCATATCTATTTTTCCAAACAATGATCTCATTTGAGTTTATAGATGTTGAAGTTCCGGAGTTGTCTTCGGAACTTTTTTCTTTTTGGTTGGCGGATTGCATTCGTGAAGAGTCCAAATCAACCGGTGAAATTACAGTGATTTTTTGTTCAGACGAGCATTTGTTAACAATGAATCGCCAATATTTAGATCATGACTATTACACGGACATTATCACTTTCGACTATACCGAGGAAGATGTTGTTTCTGGCGATTTATTCATTTCCATTGATCGTGTTTATGACAATGCGCGTCTTTTGAATGTTCGTCCAGAAACGGAATTAAAACGCGTATGCGTGCATGGTGTTATGCATTTATGCGGTTATGCAGACAAATCAGAGCAGGATTCGCTCCTTATGCGATCAAAAGAAGATTATTATTTAGATAAGTATGTTTCACGTGAAACATAAAGCCGATTGAGGTTGTAATTTTGTTTCACGTGAAACAATTTACAAGATGCTCCAGGAATATGATGTGATTGTGGTCGGTGCTGGCCATGCAGGTTGCGAAGCCGCGAATGCGGCGGGAAAAATGGGTTCTAAAGTCTTGTTGGTGACAATGAACATGAACACCATTGCGCAGATGAGTTGTAATCCGGCCATGGGTGGTGTTGCAAAAGGACAGATTGTTCGTGAAATTGATGCGCTTGGTGGTGGCTCTGGAATTGTGAGCGATAAAAGCGCGATTCAATTTCGGATGTTGAATCGTTCAAAGGGGCCAGCTATGTGGTCGCCGCGAACGCAAAATGACCGAATGAAATTCGCTGAAGAGTGGCGTTATCTTTTGGAAGAAAATCCAAATGTGGACTTCTGGCAGGACATGTGCAACGGTTTGATCGTGGAGAATGGTTCTGTGATTGGCATCAAATCTTCTCTTGGAATCTCGATTTTTGGGAAAAGTGTTGTCCTGACAAATGGGACGTTTTTGAACGGATTGATTCATCTCGGGGAAAAACAGTTCGGGGGTGGTCGTGCAGCGGAAAAGGCGTCTTTTGGAATTACAGAGGAATTGGTGGAATTTGGTTTTGAAGCGGGCCGCATGAAAACGGGAACGCCGCCTCGTGTAGATGGCCGCTCCTTGGATTATGCGAAAATGGAAATTCAAGATGGCGACGAAAACCCATCGAAATTTAGTTTTGGAAACACCTCTCCCCTTGCCTACCAGCGCCCATGTCACATCACCTATACGAATGAATTGACACACGATTTGTTGCGCACGGGCTTTGATCGTTCGCCAATGTTTAATGGTGCAATCAAATCAAGTGGCCCACGGTATTGTCCAAGTATTGAAGATAAAATCAATCGTTTTGCAGACCGTGATCGCCACCAAATTTTCGTGGAACCAGAAGGATGGCGTACAGTTGAAATTTATGTGAATGGATTTAGCACTTCGCTTCCTGAAGATGTACAGTACGATGCGATGAAAAGCATCCCGGGATTTGAACATGTAAAAATGTTTCGTCCGGGTTATGCGATAGAATACGATTATTTTCCACCTACCCAATTGAAGCACACGCTTGAAACAAAATTGGTAAACAACCTCTATTTTGCAGGTCAAATCAATGGCACAACGGGTTATGAAGAAGCGGCATGTCAGGGTTTAATGGCCGGCATTAACGCGCACCGAAAAGTGCACGGGGATCAACCGTTTATCTTGAATCGCGATGAGGCCTATATCGGGGTGTTGATTGATGACCTTATAACGAAAGGCACAAAGGAGCCCTATCGCATGTTTACAAGCCGCGCTGAGTACCGCATTTTGTTGCGCCAGGACAATGCAGATGTACGACTTACCCCTATTGGTTTTGGTATTGGATTGGCAAATGAAGAAGATTTAAAAAGGGTAGAAATTAAGAATCGGGGTACTGAAAAATTGATTCGTGCGTTCAAGGAAACCAGTGTTTCACCCGACGATTTAAATCCTATTCTTATAGAAAAGGACTCGGCAGTGTTGGTGCAAAAAGTAAAGATGTCAAGCATTATTACTCGTCCGCAGATCGATATTTCTGACCTGCTTCCCCTAGATTCTGACCTGAATAAGCTGGCTGAATCGTTGCATTTGGAACACCCAGATATCGTTAATCAGGCGGAAATCTTGATGAAATATGAAGGTTATATTAGCCGTGAAGAGGAACAAGCACACAAGATGAATCGTTTAGAGGATGTGTTAATCCCTGTGGATACGGACTTTAAAGTGATGGTGAGTCTAAGCAGTGAAGCGAAGGAAAAACTTACAAAAATAAGACCCGTGAATATAGGTCAGGCAGCACGAATAAGTGGTGTTTCTCCCAGTGATATTTCTGTGCTATTGATCCACTTGGGAAGGTAGTTTCACGTGAAACATTGAGAAATTAAAAAAGGTCGGAAAGTTAATTTCGGACCTTTTTTATTTTTAGTATTGTGTCTCTATCCAATCGCCGTTGGAACGAATGAGTTCGATCAGCTCATCAACAGCGCTCTCCTCAGGAACATTGCGCTTGATGACTTCCTTTTCTTTGTATAAATTAATCTTACCTGGTCCAGTACCTACATACCCGTAGTCGGCATCTGCCATTTCACCGGGACCGTTAACGATACATCCCATGATGCCAATTTTAATGCCCTTTAAGTGAGATGTCCGCTCGCGAATTTTAGCAGTGGTCTCTTGCAAGTCGAAAAGTGTGCGTCCACACGAAGGACACGAGATATATTCTGTTTTCGAAATCCGTGAGCGCGTAGCTTGCAAAATACCAAAGGCCGTGGAGTTGATGACCTTTCTCGGTTGATCACTCTTTAGCCAGAGGCCATCCCCAAAGCCATCAATCAATAATGACCCAGCATCGGACGAGGTGTTCAATTGAAATACTTCTTCGTCAGTAGTATTTTCTGTGAACTGCAGAATTACAGGGTTAAGGATATTGTTTTTCGCTAAATTCAAATAAAAATAACGGAAAACATGTGTTTTGTTTCCGTATTCAGTCTGTCCGACAAGGGTTAGTTTCGGGTGTGTACGAAGTAATTCAAGGGGAAGCTCCTCTTCTGCCTGCACAATTAAAAATGCGGGGATATCGGCGGAAAGTGTCGCAGCTTCATTTACTGTTACGAGCGGTGAATACCCCCATTTTTGGCTATAGTGTTTTTCCCAAATAGGATAATCGACAACAACGCCGATTTGTCCAGGCAATTCAAAATCTAAGGTCTTCGAACCGATGTACACGTAATCAGCAGCTTGATCGAGAATTGTCCATTTGTCCAATTGGACGGAATAGGTATAACCGAAGGCGAAAAAGTTCGCTGGCGTAATTTCTTTTTTGTTCGATAAATCTGCGAAAACAACAGGGACGAAATTACTGCCTATGTTGTGCTGCTGGTTTGTTTTTCGTCGCGTTTGTTGATATGGAGAATAATGAGGCACTCGTCCTTCAGGCAAGGGGAACACATGGTTGCGGTGTGTATATTTTGCAATTAATTTGCGCGCAACAGGTATTTCAAATTCTGGAGCTTCGGTTAATGAAACGCGAACGGTATCGCCGAGACCATCCTCCAACAATGCGCCAATCCCAACGGCGGACTTGATGCGTCCATCTTCCCCATCTCCGGCTTCAGTAACCCCCAAATGCAGTGGATAACAGCGCCCATTTTTCAACATTGTAGCGACCAAAAGACGGTAGGCCTGAACCATTACTAGGGTATTGCTGGCCTTCATGGAGATGACGAGGGCGTGGTAATCGTGTTTTTCGCAAATGCGAATGAATTCCATAGCGGATTCCACCATCCCATCGGGGGTATCACCGAAACGGCTTAAAATGCGGTCAGACAGCGATCCGTGATTGGTTCCAATGCGCATCGCTGTTCCATTCTTCTTGCAAAGCAACACGAGTGGTGTGAATTTCACTTCAATGCGTTTCAATTCTGCTTGATAGCTACTTTCCGTGTATTCTATTTCTTCAAACTTCTTTTTGTCGGCATAATTCCCAGGATTCACGCGCACTTTTTCCACGATGCCAGCAGCAATTTCTGCCGCATTTGGTGTAAAATGTATGTCGGCAACGAGGGGTGCTGAATATCCTTTGTCGTTTAATTCCTTTTTAATCTGTCGTAGGTTTTCTGCTTCATTCTTGCTCGGCGCCGTTAGTCTCACCAACTCACAGCCCGCATCAATCATCCGAATGGATTGTTCCACCGAACCCTTGGTGTCCATGGTGTCTGTGGTGGTCATGGATTGAACGCGAATGGGCGAATCACCGCCTAAGCTGACATTTCCAATCTGGACTTCAAGCGTGTGAAGGCGCTGTCGGGTCAACAAGTCAAGGCAGTAGGGCAAAGAGTTTTCTGGGGTATTTGACATGTGTACACGCTTAATTTACAACTTTAACAAAGTTAGGGAGAATATTGTTTAATGATAGCGCGTAACGCATTGTTAGGATTGGCACCTTTAATATCGTATCTTTGCACTTCACTTAAACCAAACTGCATGGACATTTCAAGTGTTAAATTTGCATCGGGACACAACGACGAATTTTACAAAACTCTAAAAAAGAGGGTAAACGAATACTTCAAGAAGGAGAATATTTCGCGTCATGCAAATTTTCAGATGGTATTTAAAACCATCGCCATGTTGACCATTTATTTTACACCGTTTGTGCTTATGTTGACCGTAGCGGAAAACTATTGGTTCATCATGTTGCTTTGGGTGATCATGGGATTTGGTATGGCTGGAATTGGACTTTCTGTGATGCACGACGCCAATCACGGTGCGTATTCTAGCAAAGAATGGGTAAATAAACTTGTTGGAAATGTGATGATTTTCTTGGGTGGTAGTGATGTCAACTGGAGAATTCAACACAATATATTACACCACACCTATACCAATGTAACCGGGATGGATGAAGACCTCAACCCAGGTCCTGTACTACGTTTTTCTCCACACGAAAAGCGTAGAAGATTCCATAAATTTCAGCACATCTACGCTTGGTTTTTCTATGGGCTTATGACATTGTTGTGGTTTGTATCTAAAGATTACAATCAAGCAGTTCGTTACAAAAAAATGGACTTGATAGGCACACAAAAAATAACCTTCGCAAAGCACTTGGCTATAATAATCGTAAACAAAATAATTTATGCGGCTGCATTTATTGCATTGCCAATCTATTTGGTGCCAGCACCATGGTGGATTACAATTCTTGGGTTTTTGGCCAGTCATTTTGTGGCCGGTTTAACGTTAGCGAGTATTTTCCAACCAGCGCATGTCGTTCCAGTTTCGGAATACCCAATGCCGGATGAGTCAGGAAACATTCAAGCCGATTGGGCGGTAAATCAATTGTACAATACAGCGAACTTTGCGCCTGGGGCACGTCTTTTTTCATGGTATGTCGGAGGATTGAATTACCAAGTAGAACATCACTTGTTCCCGAATATTTGTCACATTCACTACCGAAAACTCTCAAAAATCGTTCGTGAAACAGCCGTCGAATACAACCTGCCTTACCATTCGTATAAAACGTTTGTATCTGCGCTGAGTGAACACACGAAAATGTTGTACCGCTTGGGCCGTTACGATAACGCGCCAGCCATTCATTAAGTCGAATGAACCTTGAGTCATACAGAACATATTGTTTGGCGAAAAAAGGAGTAACGGAACATTTCCCTTTCGATCAAAAAACTTTGGTCTTCAAGGTCTGCAATAAAATGTTTGCCTTGGCAGATGTGGATGATTTTTCGGGTGTAAACCTGAAAGCCAATCCAGAATATGCGATCGAATTGAGAGAGTCCTATGCTGGAATTCAACCGGGTTGGCACATGAGTAAAACACATTGGAACACGGTTTCTGTCAATAGCGATGTGCCGGATGCATTGTTTTATCGTCTCATAGACCATTCCTATCAATGTGTTATCGATTCTCTTTCTAAAAAAGCACGCCTTGAGTTTGAGATGGGATAAATACCTGTGGGCGGTACGTTTGGCAAAAACGCGTTCGCATGCCGTTGAATTGATTTCAAAAGGCAGAGTGCAAGTCAATGGTGCGAGTGTAAAACCCTCCCGTGAACCGAAGGTTGGAGATCTGATCTCGATTTCTCACAACACTGCCTCCTTCACCTATTCAGTAATTCAATTGTTGGAAAAGCGAGTTGGTCCGAAACTCGTCGGGGAATATCTACTCGATACAACGACAGATGAAGAGCGCGAAAAACTGCGACAATACCAGTTGGCCCAAAATGCCTACAGACAATTCGGAACTGGCAAGCCGTCGAAGAAAGACCGCCGTGACCTCCATGATTTTATGACCGATTGGGAAGAATAAACCACCCCTGCTGTAACTTTTTGTTAGAATCAGGGTCTAACCCTACAAAAGCGACAAAACGCGCTTAAAACAATTAAAAATAAGAGTATGAAAAAGACGGCGATTGTACTTTGCATGGTTTCATTGCATGCATTTGCACAAAAGGAGGAGACGAAGCGTGATACGACACGCATGAACATGGGGAAGGTAGAAATTATCCTCATTGACCATTCTGATGAAAACGTAGAAAAATTGGACACCATTGATGCAGCACCAGGAGAGTCAAAAGAAGACAAGGAGTTTGAAGCACATTGGGCGGGATTGGACATGGGTTTCATGATGTTGATGAACGATCAGTTCAACCAAGATTTTGGAACGGCGGATTACTTGAAAAACGACATTGGCCATTCTATGGTGTGGAACTTAAATGTGTTTGAGCACAAATTCCCGATTGCAAAAGAATACTTAGGAATCACCACAGGACTTGGTTTTAGCTTTACGCAGGTGGCATTTCGTGATAATTATGTGGCTTCCATTCAATTTGATACCCAAGGAGGTGGAGACCTTGTCGCTGTGATGGATACTGTACAGACATATACCAAGAATAAATTAAAGGCGACCTATTTAACTGTTCCCTTGTTGCTCGAATTCAATAGCAATGCAGATGCGGATAAGTCTTTCTATGTCGCCGCTGGTGTTGTTGGAGGAGTAAAAATTGCCTCTCGTTATAAAAGAGCTTATGACGATGGAAAAAATGTAGTGTCGGTGCAGAAAGGTCAATTTGGCTTACAAACGTTTCGATTAGACGGAACAGTGCGCATCGGATACGGAAGCTGGGGAGCATTCGCAAGCTATGGATTGCTTCCGTTGTTCTACACAACAAACAACCCACAAGCGAACCCATTGATCTTTGGATTGACATTGAACTTCTAAGCGAGAGTTAGTTTTAATCATAATGAAGGGCGATCAATTTGGTCGCCCTTTTTTGTGTTCTTATACTCTTTCATTCTACCAACTAGAAATTCATTTTCTAAAACAACCTCCCCCTTTTGATGAAAGAGTGAGTTGGAGAGTGAGAGCGAAATAAAAGAGAGTGAAGTTTCAACGCTTTCGCTCTTCACTCTCACGCTGTTTCATTAGGGGGGAGGAACAAACCTATCCAACAAAAAAGGGGCGACCAGTTATGGTCGCCCCTTTCATTATCCAATTCGTGGATTATCTTTTTACAACATTGAATTGTGATGTTTTACCATCTTCAAGAACAACATTGAACACATAAACACCCGCTTGAAGAGCAGCGATGTTGATTTGTGATTTACCGTTTACAAGGTTGATTGCGTTAGAGAAAGCAACTTTACCAGCAACATCAGTTACAGTAAGTGTAGCAGTACCTTCAGCTTTCATAGAAACAGTTACAACATCAGTTGCAGGGTTAGGATAAGCAACACCTTCCAATGTAGTTTCCTCAATTCCTTGAGAAGCAACATCGTAAATATTTACAGCCATTGCAGAAATTGCATCAGCACCAAATCCAGAAGCGAACCATGCAGCATCACTCTCGTTTGGAGAGATTGGTTGCAAGTAATATGCTTCGTTCCATGTGTAGTTTGTTTTAGTATCGTGTCCTAGGTAGATGCTCAAGTTTACCGTTTGCGCACAAGCAAGGTAACGCAATCCATCTTGAAGAACTACAGGAGCATCAAATGCACCGTAAACAGTTTCACTTTGAAGATCTCCAGGGAAGTAGTAGAATCCAGAAGCTACTGAAGTCAACGCTGTAAATGCAAGTGCAGCATCGTTCAAGTCAACAAATGGATCGTCCCAACGGTACAAGTTCAACGCGATTTCTTCACCTGTCAATGCAACACCTGAAGTAGAAGCTGTAGAAGCAGAGAAATAAACACCATTTACACCGATACGGCTAGCGTTAGGATCGCTAATCACCATACATGTAGAGAATGTTTGGTTGTTTGTAGATGGACGGTATCCGTTGTTAGATACTGGGTGATTTGTTGTTGCATCAAGCAAAGCATAAGAAAGAATAGAGTCAGAAACGGTGAAGTCAGAGCTTACACTGTTATCTGCTGCATATTCGTCAGCACCTGACAAAGACAAGGTGTAGGATACCGTATAGCGTCCTGCAGCATACGTTGGCAATGAGAAATCAGGGAAAGAGTATGCACCTCCAGGGAATACATCTACTGTATCTCCAGATTGCATAGGTGAAGTGATGGTTACTGTGTTGTTGTAAACCGTAGCTCCTGTAGGATCAGTAACTTTCGCGTTTACAGTAACGTTTGATTGTGCTGCAGAACCCCAGTTAACTACTTCAGTACCGATAGCAAAGCCAAACTCAGTATTGTTTTGTGCCAACTCAGAAGCAACTCCTGAATACTTAGAAATCAATGTGCTTGCTGGTGAAATTCCACCGTCGTTTGCGTACAAACCAGCTTTGTTACCGATGAATGCAGTAACTGGTCCAATCGCCATTTGGTCAATGATTGTTTGACCATCTGTGCTTGTAATCATCACACAAGGGATAGTTACACTAGCACCTGAAGCACCAGCTCCCATTGCGATTACTGATGGGTCGCGGTTAACCACGATAACACCAATCGCTCCAGCATTTTGCGCTTCCAATGCTTTCAAACCGAACTCACATGTGTTACGACGAATAACACAAATTTTTCCAGCGTAAGCATTTGGCAATGATGGGTTACATCCTTCTTCTGAAAGGTTGTTTCCATACGTTGCGTTTGTACCAGGGGTACCGTCATTTACCATGATCAATTGACCAGTAATGAATGTTCCAGGAATTAAAAAGTCTGGTGTTCCCCACCCAGAAGCAGGATCTGCCCACGTGAAGTCGTAGTTGCCTGCGATGTTTGCGGGTGACTGCACCGCGCAAATAACCTGTGCCTGAGAAAGCAACGCCGACCCGACAACAGCAATTGTTAGTAATAATTTTTTCATACGAGTTTTTAAATTAGTTTGCACGAATGTAAAACAAAATACTAAATGTTCGGCAAGAATATGCCACTTTTCGTGCGTTTCAAAACATTAATCATAAAAAAAGTCCACCATTGGCGGACTCTTAATACGAAATATAGTTGAAATCTTAGTCTTCTGTTACGATGGCTTTAAGGTATTCACGGTTCATGCGTGCAATGTTTTCGATTGAAATTCCTTTCGGACATTCCACCTCACAAGCACCTGTATTCGTACAATTTCCGAATCCTTCTTCGTCCATTTGACGCACCATGTTCAGTACGCGTTGCTGTGCCTCAACTTTACCTTGCGGCAATAAAGCGTATTGTGACACTTTTGCGCCAACAAACAACATGGCTGATCCGTTTTTGCACGATGCCACACACGCACCACAACCGATACATGCTGCTGCTTCGAAGGCCTTATCTGCATCCGCTTTTGGAATAGGTGTAGCATTCGCATCAATGGTGCGTCCAGATGTGTTCACCGATACAAATCCTCCGGCTTGTTGGATACGGTCAAAAGCGCTGCGGTCAACCACCAAGTCTTTTACCACTGGGAATGCACGCGATCTCCACGGCTCCACGTAAATGGTTTCGCCATCTTTGAATGTGCGCATGTGCAACTGACATGTCGTTACGCCGGTGTCTGGTCCATGCGCACGGCCATTGATGTACAAAGAACACATTCCACAAATTCCTTCGCGGCAGTCGTGGTCAAAAGCAACTGGCTCTTTGCGTTCGTTGATCAACTGCTCATTCAATTGATCGAGCATTTCTAAGA
The DNA here is from genome assembly GCA_947453795.1 of Flavobacteriales bacterium. Classification (GTDB taxonomy): domain Bacteria; phylum Bacteroidota; class Bacteroidia; order Flavobacteriales_D; family Crocinitomicaceae; genus M0103. The sequence continues at coordinate 907 of CANGIC010000074.1, read as the reverse complement.
ATGAACTGTCGGTTGAAACATTGTTCAATCCGTATGTTTCCAAACCACCCTTGGTTGTGCCGTTTTTCTGACGCCAGATTTTAAGGGTTATATTGATGAATTTTGATGCCATATCATTTAAGTTTTTAGATTATTAGTTGTTAGTAAGTTAGGCGAATCTTACACAACAACAATTCGTTTATTTATCGTTTTCCTTTAAAGTATTGATGAATGAGTTTATCATTTTGCCAATCTCGCTAATTTCTTGCTCAACTGAAATGATTGTCTCTTCATCACCGCTTAAATTTAGTTTTTTAACCAAAGTAAGTTGGGTGTCAAGTTCATACAACGAACCGCGAGAAATGTGCAGAAAATTGATGTAACTCTTATTGCTACGACCAAATCCCTCGGCGATATTGCTTGGAATTGAGACTGAACATCTTCGCATTTGGTTCGTTATTCCATACATTTCTTCCTTTGGAAAACGCGATGAAAGCTGGTAAATAGCGTTATACAGTTCAATTGAACGTTGCCAAATTTGTAAATCTTTATATGAATTAACTTTCCCCATTCTACTGTTACAATCCACTAACCAACTAACCAACTAACCAACTAACCAACTAACCAACTAACCACTAGCTAACTAGTTACTACTTATAGTTTCTCGCTGCGATTTTAATGAATTCGTAATTCAATGCTTCTTTGTGAAGTTCCTCCTGACGAATGTCATCACCCTTGTATTCCCAAGCTCCAACAAACTTAAAGTTTTCGTCATCGCGAAGGGTTTCACCTTCTGCATCTTGGTATTCTTCACGGAAGTGACCTCCACATGATTCCTTGCGTTGAAGGCCATCTTGCGCCATCAATTGACCAAGTTCCATAAAGTCTGCTACACGCATTGCTTTCTCCAATTCTGGATTCAACTCGT